>NZ_KI272838.1:0-108416 GCF_000469505.1 Leptotrichia sp. oral taxon 215 str. W9775
TGTTTTTCTGCTGAATAACTTACTGTTGCCATTACTAATAAAACAGATAGTAAAAGCATTTTCCTTTTCATATTTTTCCTCCTATAAGTTTTTAATGTGAGTAGAATTCTTTCTACTTTAATTAATTTGTGATTTCTAAAAGATACATAAAATCATGTACACCATATAATATTCATTATATATCTCTTTGATTTTTATTTGCATTTACATTATAGCACATTTTACTGATTTATTGTTAATTTGTTAACATTTTAGCTATATATTTTTTTTATACATGAAAAGATATGTTTTATATATGATATAAAATGATTAATTACTGTTTATCTAATTTAAAAAGGGACTTTTATGAAATAATATTTAAATAAATGTGATTTTTTCAATGTATTTATACCAATAAGCCATATAATATTCACTACTTTATTTTAATATTCAAATTTAAAAATTTCTTTTCTTCTCAAAATAAAAAAATATATAATTAATCTTTTAAATCTAATCATACATTTTTTTAATACATTATCTTATTTATATATTTTTATTCAGAATTCTTATTAAATTAAGCTTTATCCTTTAAAAACAACAAAATATATTCAAATTAATTTTATAAAAAAAATAACCACAATCAACATTATGGTTTAAATAAGTGGTACACCCTAGGGGGATCGAACCCCTGTTGCCGGGATGAAAACCCGATGTCCTAACCACTAGACGAAGGGTGCACATGGTGGATCTAGCTGGACTTGAACCAGCGACCACCCGGTTATGAGCCGGGGGCTCTAACCAACTGAGCTATAGATCCATATGGCGTGCCTGAAGAGATTCGAACTCCTGGCCCACGGCTTAGAAGGCCGTTGCTCTATCCAACTGAGCTACAGGCACATATGGTTTTGTTATGTTGACTAGTGGTGAGCCATACTGGAATCGAACCAGTGACACCATGATTAAAAGTCATGTGCTCTACCGACTGAGCTAATGGCTCATATAGTGGAGCGGGAGACGAGGGTCGAACTCGCGACATTCAGCTTGGAAGGCTGACGCTCTACCAACTGAGCTACTCCCGCATAATTTCTGGTGCCTCGGGCCGGACTTGAACCGGCACGGGATAAATTCCCACAGGATTTTAAGTCCTGTGCGTCTACCGATTTCGCCACCAAGGCATATCTAAAATCCTATTTCGTTTATCTCTGACAACTTAGTCAGTATAACATAAACTTATTCGTTTGTCAACACTTTTTTTTACTGATTAAGTACTTTTTTTTATTTTACTCTTCCTCTCAAGTACTTAATCAGTATACAAAATTTTACATAAAATGTCAAATTAAAATTCAATTAATTTTAAAACTTTTTTTGAAACCCTTATTTTACTTACCTTCCACATAGTCTTTTATTATATTTCTGGCCTTCTCTACTATTTCATCATATGTACCTTCCGGCTTAAATTTTTCTAGAACGGCAACTTCTATTTTTTTAGGTTTTGGAAATTTCATATATCTTGAATATGCTTCAAAGGCACCTTTTATTCCCAGACACTGGACATCTACATTCAGTTCCTTAGCAATTATAGCAAACACTTTCTTAAATTCTGCCACTTTTCCATCTTTAGTTCTTGCTCCTTCAGGGAAAATAAGCACATTTTTCCCGGCTTTAACATTTGCCGCTATTTCTTCGACACTTTTCTTAATATTTTTATTTATATCTATCAATACAACATTTCCATGACTGACAAGCAGTTTCATCAATCCTTTCTTGAAATACCAGTCTATTGCAAGAAAAATTGTATTATAAAGTATTCCTGCAGGTAAAAGACTTCCAAGTACCAACGGATCTATAAAACTTTGATGATTCGCTACAAATATCTGTTGCGGTTTATCACTCAATTTATCCCTATTTACCCTTTTCAATCTAAAATATACTTTTATTATTAAATCAAGTAATGGTCTCAACACTCTTGTTGCCCATCTGTTTTTTTCTTCAACAGGTGGTGCCGCTTCTATTATTTTTTTCCAGTCAACTTCTCCACTTTCTATTTTTGTAGCTTTTTCATTAATATATTCAGATAACGCCTTCAAATTTGATATTTCTGAAAATTTTTCTTCATCAAGATGAATTCCAAAACTATTTTCAACATATGCAAAAAATTCAACAATATCCAGAGAATCCATTCCTATTTCCAACTCAAGGTTTTCTTCAGGCTGAGCTTCTATTCCCTTTAATTTCTTTATGTAATCCTTCAGCATTCTGTAAACTTCATCGTCAGGTTCTTCCACCTGTTTTTTCTTGACATTTGTTTTCAGATAAAGTTCAGGCAGCATAAATCTTCTCACTTTTCCTACCCTTGTTTTAGGAAGTTCTTCTTCATACAATTTATAATCCAATATTTTTTCATAATTATGAACTGTAAGGTTATAATCTTCCACAATATTTTTTACATAAGCTTTTATATTAGTTATTCCCTGTTTTCTACATTCCAGTAAATCCGGAACAATTATTGCCACAAGTTTGTCATTATGTCCAAACACTCCCAGTTCCTTTATAAGTTTTTTACTTTTTTCAATTACTTTATTTTCAAGTTTTTCAGGATCAATATTTTTCCCATTTGAAAGTACTATCATGCTGCTTCTTCTTCCACGTATAGTTACATATCCTTCTTCATCAATGGAAGCCAGATCACCTGTCTTGAACCATCCATCTTCAGTTATTACTTCAGCGGTCTTTTCAGGCTTATTATAATATCCTTTCATGACAATAGGACCTCTTACCCATAGTTCTTCATCTACTATCTTTGCTTCTATATTATCAAGTTTTTTACCAACTGTTCCTATTCTACGGTCTTTTTTTGTATTAACTGCTATTACAGGTGATGTTTCAGTAAGTCCATATCCTTCCTGAACATATATTCCCAATGTTTCATAAAATTCTCCTATTTCAGGATCAAGTTTTGCTCCTCCTGAAACTATAAATGTCAGTTTTCCACCAAATTTTTCATGAACTTTTGCAAAAACCTTTCTTCTTATCTTAAAGGATTTTACTTTTGTCATAAGTTTATATATTGTTCTTGTAATGAACTTTGAATCAATCTGCTGTTTTATTCCGTCATAGAATAATTTAAATACCCTTGGAACTCCAACCAGTGCAGTAACATTATTTTTATCAAGTGCTTCCAGAATTTCCTTACTTGCTATTTTCTTTACAAATACCATTGATGCCTGATGCTGCAATATTATCAGCACTGTTGCCGTAAGCGGTAAAACATGGTGGAAAGGAAGCAAGGCAAGTATCTGGTCAGTCGGCTCAAGAAGATCTTTTTTTTCTAGTCCTTCCAGTTCTGAGCTCAAGTTATTGAAAGTCAGCATAACTCCCTTTGGAGAACCGGTTGTTCCAGAAGTATACAGCATTGTGGCTATACTGTCCCCTTCAGGATTTTCAAGCTCAAAATTACTGTTTCTTATCACTTCCAGTTTATTTTCATCAATTGGATGATTGTCCACATTAATTACTGTTATTTCACCCTTTTCATACATTGAAACTGCTTCCCTGACATTTTTCTCGCTCTCATTTGAACATATTATAAACTTAGGATCTGAATCTCCAAGAACATATAAAATTTCCTTGCTGCTGCTTGTAGAGTCCAGTGCAATTGGAATTGCCTTTCTGTCCCATAAAGCAAAGTAAGTATAAATCCATTCCGGTCTGTTTTCCATCAGAATCAGTCCAAAATCTTCCTTTTCAGCAGGTATTACATTTTCTGAAAAATATTTTACATTATTAACTAACTCAGTATAATTTATTTTCCTGTCTTCAAAATCAACTATTGCAAGCCTGTCGCCTCTATTTAAGAACATAATTCCTCCATTTCAAATGTTAAAAATATAAATTTAATTAAGTATACCATACTTTCATAAATAATAAAATAAAAATGAGGATATCTCAAAAAATAAAAAATATGAAAGAAGTTGCCTTAAAACAATAAAACCATAAGTATAATATATAAAAAAACTATATTTTTTCATTTACTAAAATTTTACTCATATAAAACAGTCATTCATTAAGGAAAAGTCAAAAACTTGCCTAAAGGCTCAGACAGATGACTTTTCCTAAATTCATTTCCTGTTTTACATTGTAAAATTCTAGATAATCCAAAAATATAGTTTTTCTACATTATTTTCAATTTTTTAAATACCCTCATTCCAAAAAATTTATATTCCTATAATAAATTTATTCCATTTTTTTCACATTCAGCTATTATTTCATCAGACCATATTGATGCCTGAACTTCCCCAATATGTGCCCTTTGAAGCAGGAACATACATATTCTTGACTGTCCAATTCCTCCACCTATTGTAAGCGGCAGTTCATTATTTAAAAGCATTTTATGGTATTCAAGTTCTTTTCTTTCTTCCAGATCAAGTTCCTTAAGCTGTCTTGCCAGTGATTCACTGTCTACTCTTATTCCCATTGATGAAAGTTCCAGAGCACTGTCAAGCACAGGATTCCACATTATAAGGTCTCCATTTAATTCCCAGTCGTCATAATCCGGAGCTCTTCCGTCATGTCTTTCCTTAGATTCCAGCATTTTTCCTATCTGCATTATAAATATTGCCCCATGTTCCTTTGCAAATCTATTTTCTCTTTCTCCGGAAGAAATCCCAGGATACAAGTTTTCCAGCTCCTGTGAAGTTATGAAAGTAACTTTTTCAGGTAAAAACTTAGTATAGTTTTCATACTTTTGAGCCAGCATTTCTTCTGTCTTTTTAAATACTGAATATATTTTGTTTACAATTTCCTTTAAGAAATCTATATTTCTATCTTCTCTGTCTATAACTCTTTCCCAATCCCACTGATCTACATAAATCGAATGCGTATTATCCAAATCTTCATCTCTTCTTATGGCATTCATGTCAGTATAAATTCCTTCACCTGAATTTACACCATATCTTTTTAATGCAAGCCTCTTCCACTTTGCCAATGAATGAACTATCTCGATAACTTCCCCTTCCGCTTCTTTCATTTCAAATGCAACAGGTCTTTCAACACCATTAAGGTTATCATTTAACCCTGTAGTCTTTTTTACAAACAGAGGTGCCGATATTCTTGTTAAGTTTAATTCTTTAGAAAGTTCCTTTTCAAAAAAATCCTTAATCAGTTTTATAGCAATTTCTGTTTCCATTATATTCTGTCTGGAAGTGTATCCTTCCGGTATTATAATACTTCCCATACTTCTACTCCTAACTGCAAATCTACAAAAAAATTTTAACAAATAAAATGGCGCACCCAGCAGGAGTTGAACCCACAACCTTCTGATCCGTAGTCAGACGCTCTATCCAATTGAGCTATGGATGCACATTTAAGTATATATTTTAAAAAAAAATGGCGGAGAAGGAGGGATTTGAACCCTCGATCCAAGTTTTAGCCCGGATACTCCCTTAGCAGGGGAGCGCATTCGGCCTCTCTGCCACTTCTCCACGTATATAAAAAATAAATGGCGGGTGAACAGGGATTCGAACCCTGAGAGCTTTCGCCTTGCCGGTTTTCAAGACCGGTCCCTTAGCCGTTCGGACATTCACCCACACTTACTCAATTAATATATCATACTTTTACATATCTTGTCAACACTTTTTTTATTTTTATAGATTTTTTTTTATTTATATAGCTTTTAAGACTCTATTTTCAAGGTTCTAACTATTTTCTTTTTTTCTATACTAAATTACAGAACTATATTTTTGAATTTTTTTAAATTTTATATTATGAAACAGGAAACAAATTAAGAAAAAGTCATTTATTCGAGCTTTCAGGCAAGTTTTTGACTTTTCCTTAATGAATTGCTGTTTTATATGAGTAAAATTTTGATAAATGGATTTAGTTTTTATTCCCATTAAATAATTTTATCTCATTTTTTTATTCACTTACTATGTCTGCCGAATTTTCAAAAAATTCTCCCATATTTCTAAATTTTTCATATCTTTTTTCCAGTAACTCTTCTATTGAAAATTTATCAATTCTTTTAAATTCTTTTAAAACAGCAGCTTTAAGATTTTTAGCAGTTTTTTCTAAATTTCTATGAGCTCCTCCAAGAGGTTCTTCTATTATATCATCAATAACTCCAAGCGATTTAAGATTTATTGCATCCATTTTCAAACTTTTTGCCGCTTCTGCCGCCTTAGTTGAGTCATTAAAAAGTATTGATGCACATCCTTCTGGTGAAATTACTGAATATACACTGTTTTCAAGCATAAGAACTGAGTCAGCAACTCCTATTCCTAATGCTCCTCCACTTCCACCTTCTCCTATTATTACAGAAACAATCGGTACTTTTAGGCCAAACATTTCAGCCAGGTTTTTAGCAATGGCTTCCCCTTGTCCTTTTTCTTCAGCTTCTATTCCAGGATATGCTCCTGCAGTGTCTATTAAAGTTAATATAGGCAATTCAAATCTTTCTGCCATCCTCATCAGCCTCAACGCTTTTCTATATCCTTCAGGACTTGCCATTCCAAAATTTCTGAACATATTTGAATCAAGATCTCTTCCCTTCTGATGACCTATTATCATTATTTTATAACCGTCAATAGAAGCCAATCCACCTATTATTGCATGGTCATCTTTTGAAAGTCTGTCTCCATGCAGCTCAATAAAATCCTCTGTCAATGTATTTATATAATCAAGCGTATAAGGTCTTTTAGGATTTCTGGAAATTTGTATTCTTTCCCATGAATCCAGTTCATTTTCAGTGAAATCCTTATATTTTTTTTCAAGTTCCTTTTCAAGTTCCCCTATCTGCTTTGAAAAATCTATATTTTTTTCTTTGGAAAATTCTTTTAATTCTTCAATTTTTTCTTCCAGTTCCTTAATCTCATCTTTCAGGCTCATATTTCCTCCAATTTATATAAGTTTTTCCAGTATACGATAAATCGTTGTTTTCAATTCTTTTCTTTCAGCAATTACATCAACCATTCCATGTTCAAGTAAAAATTCTGCCTTCTGAAATCCTTTCGGTAATTTCTGGTTTACTGTCTGTTCAATAACTCTCGGTCCTGCAAAACCTATCAATGCACCAGGCTCAGTAACTATTATATCTCCCAGCATGGCAAAAGAAGCTGTAACTCCTCCAGTTGTAGGATCTACCGGCACTGATATAAAAGGTATTCCTGCTTCATTCAATCTTTTTACTGCTCCTGAAGTTTTAGCCATCTGCATCAGTGATAAAATTCCTTCCTGCATTCTTGCTCCACCTGAACTCGAAACAATAACAACAGGAATATTTTTTTCCAGTCCTCTTTCAAGAGTTCTAGTTATTTTTTCTCCAACAACAGAACCCATACTTCCACCCATAAAACTAAATTCCATCACTGCTATACTTACGTCTATTCCATTTATTTTCCCTATTCCACTTATTACTCCATCAAGCATTCTGCTCTTTTCCTGAGAGCTTTCCAGCTTTTCCTGATATCCCGGAAAGTTAAGGAAATCTTTTGAAGTAAGTGTTATATCCTCTTCAATGAAACTTCCTTCATCTGTTAACAGTTCTATTCTTTCAAATGCTGTAAGCCTGAAATAATGTCCACATTTTGGACAGATATTCAGGTTATTCTTTAAATCCTCATTATATATAATTTCATTACATCTGCTGCATTTTTTCCATTTATTGTCATCAACTATGTCCATGCTCAATTTTGATTTTGATGTGAGTGTAACATATTTATTTTTCGATTTTTTACTCGAAAATAATCCCATTCTCTTCACCTCTCTATGTAAATTTGCTTTGAATTACTTAAAATAACTTATGTTATCTTAAAAATTAAACATATACTTTAATATAAAAATATATCATTTTCCAGTACTAATTTTACCACATAAATTGATTATTTAAAAACTTTTTTTCAATTTCATATTCATATTCATCAAAAGCAACATAATAACAGCATAAATACAGGATATCACTTTTATCATTTTTCCCATATTTTCTATCACCGACTATTGGATATCCATAATCTGAAATTTGTGCCCTTATCTGATGCTTTCTCCCTGTCACAAGATTAATATCAAGTGCTGTTTTTCCAATTTTTCCAGGATTTTTAACATTTGTTTTCCTGGATGTTTTTCTACCGATACATCTAAATTCTGTTATACTTTTCTTTCCTTCAGTTTTATTTTTAGTTACAGAAACTCCATTTTCTTCCACTAGAAGATAATTTTCTATTGTAAATTTTTCTTCCTCTATAATTCCATGGACAACAGCAATATACTTTTTACGGACTTCATTATTTCTTATTTTTTCTGAAATATAACGTAAAAACTTCAATGTCTTGCATCCGATTACCAGACCGGAAGTTTCATAATCCAGCCTATTTGCAAAATTTATATTTTCACTGTTATAGATTTCCTTAAATATTTCTGAAAGTCCATACTCGTGTCCTGTTCCTTTATGCATCGGAATATTTCCTTCTTTATTCACAATGAAAAAATCTTCATTTTCAAATATTACACATTTTTTATATTTATCAAGTACTTTTTTTTCTATTTTATTTTTTTTAAAATTTTTATTCTCATTGGAAGCTGTTTCAGCTTTCAAATATTTTACAGATATTCTTTCATTTAGGGAAAGTCTATAATTTTCCTTTACCTTTTTTCCTCCAACTTTCACATCACCTTTTCTTAAAGCCTGGAAAATTTTACTCAGTGGTTCATGCTTAAATGTTTTCTTTAAATATCTGTCTATTCTCATTCCTTCTGTTTCACTGTCTACGACATATTCAAAAATTTCCATTATGATTCCTCATTTTTAAATTTATTCTATGTGGATTTTTATACTTTCCACTATTCCTATCATAATAAACGAAGAAAGAAAGGAACTTCCACCGTAACTAAGGAAAAGAAGAGGTTTCCCAGTTACAGGAACAAGACCAATTGTCATTCCAACATTTACTATTACATGCATAAAAAATATCCCACATATTCCATAAAGAATAAGCTTTCCAAAGTTGTCGTGAACCATCCTGCTTATCCGCATAATATCAAATATCAGGAAAAAATATAGAAACAGAACTAATGCTGATCCTACAAATCCCATTTCTTCTGATATTACAGAAAAAATAAAATCTGTCTGTGCTTCAGGCAAAAATTCTAGTCTGCTCTGACTTCCCTGTAATACTCCTTTTCCAAAAGTACCTCCCGATCCTATCGAGATTTTTGACTGAGTTACGTGCCATCCACTTCCCTTTACATCTTTTTCAGGATTCAGGAAGTTTTCCACCCTCGTTCTCTGATAATCCTTCAGGACATATTTATACACAGGATAAACTGACAGTAAAATTACAAATCCTATAATCCATATAGGTTTCATATTTGCACCATACAGAAATATCATGAATACAAAGGAAGTTAATGTTATAAGTGTAGTTCCAAGATCAGGCTGTGTCAGTATCAGTATAATTAATGGTACTACAGGAAGAATTGCTCCTATTATATCCTTAAGATTATTTATACCATTTTTGTACTTTTCAACAATCCAGAATGCAATTATCACTATTATTGCTATTTTTACAAATTCTGACGGCTGAAGCTGGAAAGGTCCTATTTTTAACCATCTCTGTGCTCCAAGCGTTTTCTTTCCTGCAATTCTTACCAATATAAGCAATACAGCAGAAAGACCATATATTTTCCATATATGATCCTTGTATTCCTTATAATCCATAAATGATATAAGAAACATCAGAAATGTTCCCAATCCTATCCAGATTAAATTCTGCATGACAAATTTCTGAGATCTTGTCGCACTGTATACAAAAATTGTACTTATTGTTACAAGTGAATAAACAAAAAATAATATCATCTTATCCATTAATACCAGATTTGTTTTTATTTTTTCCATCAATCTCTGATTTTGAAACATTTCTACCCCCTATACATTACCTAAAATCGTTATATTTTCTACTGTAAACATATTTTTTAGAAATTTATTTATTTTTTCCACTTCTACTCTTTTTACGTCATTTTCAAATTCTTTCACATCAAAAAGTTTACCTTTTTTTATAAAATGATGTCCAAAAATATACATACGGGAATTTGGATTTTCCATTGAGAATGCCATTCTGCTCAACTGTTTATTTTTCGCCTTCTGAAGCTCATTTTCTGTAATTCCTTCTTCCCTAAGTTTCTTAAACTCCTTTAAAGTTATTTCTATTGCTTCTTCATAACTTTCCTTATTTGTTCCTATATAAGTTGAAAGTACTCCACCTTCAGAAAAATTCTGATTATATGTATAGACTGAATAGGCAAGTCCCTTTTTCTCCCTTATTTCCTGAAATAATCTGGAACTCATTGAACCACCTATTACTCCTGAGGCGATATTCACATATATCTTATCCTCATCAAAAATCGACAATCCCTTATGACTTATACATATATTTACCTGATTTATATCTTTTGTATATGAGTTTCTTCCTGCATTAAAATCAAAATCTGCACTTTTTCTTCTATCTGTCTTTACTTCATCAAGTTTTCCAAAATACTCTTCAACTTTTGCTATTATCTGTTCCTTATTAAATTTTCCTGAAACTGAAATAGCAATATTATCTTTTGTATATCTTTCCTTATAATATTTTTTTATCATTTCAGGAGTAAAGCTTCTGACACTTTCCTCAGTTCCTATTATTGGTTTACCATACTGACCTGAAACAGCATCAGAAACATTCAGTTCAGATACAAGGTCATCCGGACTATCCTTGTACATTCTTATTTCTTCAATTATTACATCCTTCTCCTTTTCAAGCTCATCTTTATCTATCGTGGAATTAACCACAATATCAAAAAGAATATCCAGTGTTTCATTTAAATATTCACTTAATGCATTAATGAAAAAAACTGTCTGTTCTTTTGTAGTATGTGCATTAATGCTTGATCCAAGATAATCTGTTTCCTCAGATATCTGAAAATAGTTTCTTGAAGGTGTTCCCTTAAATATCATGTGTTCCAGCACATGCGATATTCCCGCTTCATTATCAGCTTCATCTTTCGATCCTGTTTTTACAAATACCCCCACTGAACAAGTAGAAATATTGTCTAATTCATCAAATATTATGTTTATTCCTGATTTCGTCTTAACTACTTCTGTCATTTTTATTCCTTCCTGATTTTTATATCTTAAAAATTTATAAATTATTCTCAGTAAAAAGTTACAACTTTAATATTCTGCATTCATAAACAGCTTTATTCCTACAACCATATAGATTAGTAATGGTAAGAAACATGCCAGATATATGGGCATTGTTCCTGAAGAAGCCAAAGACTTCAATATCGTACTAAATCCATAATAAGAATATCCTATTATTACTGAAAGTCCAATATTTACAGCAGCTCCTCCTCTTACATATCTACTTCCAAGGGATAATCCTATAAAGCACATTATAAAAGAAGACAGTGCAAAGGATATTCTGTAATAAAAATCTATTCTCATTGCAGTTGAATCTGCTCCAACCCTTGTAAAATAAACTATTTTTTCCCTCAGTTCAGGCATTGTAAGATTTTTTGCGGCTACAGCCTCAGCAAGTATATCATCCATAGACAGCTTAAACTTGAAATTATTTGTATTTATTGGTTGTGTAGAATTTGTTTCTCCGTCATGTTCCTTAAGATTTTCAAATGTCCACTCATTTGTTTTTGGATTTATTTTACCTGAAGTAGCGGTATATATTTTGCTTATCCCTTTAAATCCGTCTTTCATTTTTATTATTTCTATTTGTTTCATTATTCCTTCTTTTTTATTTGCATACCCTGCATATAGGATTGTATCCCTTTTTTCCCTTACCATTATAAATTCTTTTTCAACCTTTACCGGCTCAGAATTTTCTATTTTCAATATTTTCATATTGTTTTTCTTGGTGTTGGACTTACCTAATGTATCATAATTTATCCAAAGTACAGCCGTACTGACTAAAAAAGAAAAAATTATTGGATACATTGCCACTCTTAAGAAACTTATACCACTTGTTTTCATGGCTGTAATTTCAAGCTGTTTTGCCATTTTGCTTATGCACAGCAGACTTCCCAGCAGTACCCCAAGAGGAGCAGTATTTGTAACAATTTCCGGAATTCCATAACCCAGATATTTTAATGCTTCTCCCGGTGTAAATTTCCCATCCATTATCCAACCTGTAAGATTTATACTTTCTGCAAGTAAGAAAATAAGAAAAAACATCATCATTCCTAGAAAGAAACTTTTTACATAATTTATGATTATATATCTATCTAATTTATTCATTTAATTAATTTCTCCTGTATTTTTTTATTGAAAAATAAACACATAAAATAAGAAGTATTGTATTTGGTACCCACATTGCAATATTGGCAGGTATGTTATTTTTCAGTACCATTATCTTAGCATAGTTTACAACAGCAATATATGCAAATATTACAATAAGACTTATTCCAAAACTTATTCCTCTTCCACTTCTCCTATGGCCTACTGAAAGCAATACTCCAAGCCAGCATAGAAGAGTACTTGCAAGCGGTCCTATAAGCCTCTGATATATCTCTATAAGGGCTTTCAATGCAGCTTCCCTCATTTCAGGTATTTTTATATTCTGATCATGAAACTGTTTCAGCTCCTTTATGTTCATTTCACTACGGCTTTTCTTATATTCCTTATTCTTATCCTTGAAGAATGTCGAAATAGGAATTTCCTGCTCCTTATATTCTGCGGCAACCTGACTGTTACCTTCCTTGTCAAATGAATATCCCTTTACATTTTTTAAAACTATCACTCCAGGATCAAATGTTGCACTTTCTGCAAGAAAGATTACAGGATAAGGATTTTCTCCCTGTTTATTCAATATTAGAAAGTTTTTTGCATTTGCCTTTTCATTGTCAACTTCATCTATATAAAATCCAAATCCACTTTCAGCATTTGTAAGAAATATTTTTTCCTCAGTCAGTGAACTTGGCTTTGTAGCCAGCATAGCTTTCGTCTGGGCATTTATATTTTCCAGTGCCCTTGGATTTACATATATTTCCAGCCCTAATCCTATCAATGTAAGTATAACCCCAAATATGAAGGCAGGTCTTATTATTCTGAAAAGACTTATTCCTGACCCTTCCATTGCTATAAGTTCATTTGTTTCTGATAATCCCCCATAAACAAGCATTACTCCAAGAAATGCCCCCATCGGTATTGTCTGGACAAGTATTCCAGGAACCGCATACAGGAAATAATCTATTATGGATATAAATGGCAAGTCACTTGCAAACAACCTTTCCATTACTTCCATAACTACATTTAGCATCAATATAAATGTAAATATGCTTATTCCAAATATAGACGGTAATATTAGCGAACTATAAATGTATCTGTCAATTATTTTTATTTTCATTCTCATATTCCTTTTATTATTTAAGATTTTTATTTAATATTATTTTTTTTTACCTTCTTTCAATTCTTTTAAAACATTTTTCTCTATTTCTTTTTCTTTAACTTTTTTTCTATAGGAATTTACATCCTGCTGAATAAATTCTGGAAATCCTTGCGAATAACCATAAATATATTCTGTTATTTTTGAAACAAGAATACTTTCATCCCTTATTTCCTTAAGTTTCTTACTGTATGATGAACCCACTAATACTACTATGTATATAATAAAAATTATAAAAGTTGTCTTCAGTATCCCCAGCACTCCTCCAAGAAATTCATTATAATTGCTTAATTTTATACTTTTCAAAAATTTTCTGGCAAACAGCAGTATAATAGATAACAACAAATATAATATAATAAATACTATGAAAAAAGTATTTGTTTCATTCTTTGAAATATTGTCATCCAGCTTTAACATAACTTTTATAGCACCGTATAAATACTTCATAAGAAACATTAATAAAATATACTTGAAACAGCAGAAAAACTCATACATAAATCCTCTTTTTGTTCCTAATATGAAAAATATAATTATCAGTGACATTGATAGAATTTCAAAAAACATACTGTCCACCTCCTTATATAAAAATTTCTGTCTGAATATCTATTTGTAAATTCTTGGAACTCTGTTACTTATTCCACATAAAATTTCATAGGATATTGTATTACATAGATTTGCAACTTCCACCACATTAATATTTTTTCCAAAAAATTCTACAATATCTCCTTTTTTTGCACTATCTGCCAATTCTTCCGGAATCAGAATCATAAGCTGATCCATGCACACTCTTCCTATTATGCTGCATCTATGACCTTTATAATATACATAACCTTTATTTGATAAATCCCTTCTTACTCCATCTGCATAGCCTATTGATACAGTTGCAACTACATCTCCCTTTTTCGCCATATAAGTATTTCCATAGCTGATAAAACTATCTTTGTGCATTTTCTTTATATGACTTATTTTCGCATACAATGACATTACTGGCTTAAATTTATACGGAGCTGTTTCTTCATCTGTAACTCCTCCATATAGAATTATTCCCATTCTTACAAAATCATACTCACTATCATGATACTTCAGGCTTCCAAAACTGTTAAGCAAATGTCTGTACTTGACAGAATGTACTTCCTTCATTATATTCTCACTCATTTCCTTGAATCTTTTTTCCTGTAATTTTGTATATTCTTCATCAGAATCTGAAGAAGAAAAATGGGAAAATATTCCTACTGCATTTACATATTTACAGTTTTTTAGTTTTTCTGTTAATTCTGAAATTTCATCTTCCTGAAAACCTACCCTTCCCATTCCAGTATCAAGTTTCAGAAAAACATTTACATTAATTCTATTTTTTTCAATATACTCTATTTCCTCAAAATCCGTTATCATGAAATAAATATTATTATCAGAAACTTTACTCATACACTCGTTTTCAACAGGACCTAAAATAAGTATTCCAACTTCATTATTTGTTTCCCTTATTTCCAATGCCTCCTCAACTGTAGCCACTGCAAATTTCTTTATTCCTGTTTTTATAAGAGCTTCACATATATTCATCATCCCATGACCATATGCATCAGCTTTTATAACTGCCATTATTTTCTCTTTCAATGTTATTTTTTCAAGTTCCCTTATATTATCATATAAATTTTCAATATTTATTTCTGCCCAGCAACGCATTTTTTTTCACCTTCTGAATTTATAATTTCAATTTTTTAAACTAAAGAATCCAACAATTCCCAAGTCAATAACTGAACTGTCTCAAAAACTTTAATTTAGTATGAAACTGCCTCAAAAAATTTTGAAGTATGGGTTGTCTCAAAAGGAAAATTTTAAAAAATGTGGAAACTATATTTTTGAATTATTTAAAATTTTACAATGTAAAACAGGAAATGAATTTAGAAAAAGTCAACTGTTTGAGCCGAAAGGCGAGTTTTGACTTTTTCTTAATGAATGACTGTTTTATATGAGTAAAATTTTAGTAAATGAAAAAATATAGTTTTTATATATTGTATTTACAGTTTTCCCATTTTGCGATAAACCCTTTATTTATTTTTTGAGACAGTATCAATTATGCTACACTAATACTTTTTCCTCTGCATCATAACCATTTACAGTTTTAACTGATTTTTTCTTTTCATCATTTTTATTATTTTTCTTTTTAATTTTTCTGAATCTTCTCATCAGATAAACTAATGGACTTGCTAAAAATATCGAAGAATATGTTCCAAAAATCATTCCAATGAACAGAGTCATATTAAATGTTCTCAGGGATTCTCCTCCAAATATCAGCAATATTACAACTGAGAATAATGTTGTAATTGATGTATATAGTGATCTCATGCAAACCTGGTTTACACTTATCTCTATGATTTCTTCAAAAGTTTTCTTATTGTGTTTTTCTTTTTCGTTTCTCTTGTCATTTTCCCTTATTCTGTCAAATATTACAATTGTGTCGTTTATTGAATAACCTAGTATAGTCAGTATTGCCGCTATGAAAGGAGTATCAACTTCATATCTTAGTAAAGCAATAAGCCCAATACATATTAATACATCATGTAACAATGCAATTATTCCTGCTATTGCATAGACAAACTCAAATCTTATTGTTACATAAATGACAATAAGTATACTTCCGATTACTAGAGCCCAGACAGCATTTCTTGTAAGCTCTTTTCCTATTGTAGCTCCTACAGTATCATATCTTATAATTTCGTATTTTCCTGTTTTTTCTGTTAATTTACCTAACAGATTGTTTTTCTGTACTTCAGAAAGCTGCCCTGTTCTAAGAATCATTGTATTATCATCACTTGAAATCTGTACTTTTTTTGCTCCAAGTTCCGGTATATCCTTTGTTAATTCATCTAATGATTTATTTATCACATCTTTATTTACAGGTTTTTCATATTTTACCTGTAACAGATCTCCACCTTTAAAATCAATTCCAAGATTCAATCCTATTGTAAGGAAGAATATCAGTGACAGAGTTACCATCAAAGCTGAAAATCCTATGTAAAAGTTTTTATAATGTATCACTTTCAAATTTACCATCTTTTATCCCTCCCCAAAATAGTTTTTCTTTTTTAATATGAAAAGTGCTTATTACAAAATGCATAAACAGTTTTGTTATAAATATTGCTGTAAGCATTGTTATCATTACCCCTAAAGATAATGTCACTGCAAATCCCCTTACAGGACCTGTTCCAAATGAGAACAGAACGGCAGCTATTAATAATGTAGTAAGGTTCCCGTCAATTATTGCAGGAAGCCCATTTTCAAATCCTTTTGCCACTGAATCTTCAATGCTGTATCCTTTACTCATTTCTTCCTTAATTCTTTCAAACGTAATAACATTCGCATCAACAGCCATTCCTAATGTCAGTATGAATCCTGCTATTCCAGGCAATGTCAGAGTGGATCCTACAAGGCTTAGTGATGCCAATACTAAAAATCCATATATTACAAGTACAACATCTGCAATAAGTCCAGGAATTTTATATATTGCAAACATGAATAATGATATTGCTATCATTGCCAGAACTCCTGCAAACTGTGTCTGCTTTATGGATTCAACTCCAAGAGTTGCTCCTACTGTTCTAACTTCAAGTATTTTTATACTTACAGGTAATGCCCCTGATTTCAGAAGATTTGTAATTTTTTGTGCATCTTCACGGCTATTTGTTGTAATCTGACCTCTTCCTCCAGATATTTCAGAGTTTATTACCGGTGCAGATTGTTCCTTACCGTCAAGCATTATTGCAAGAGGCTTTCCTATATTTTCCCTTGTAATTTTCGCAAAAATTTCTGCTCCTTTACCATCAAGTGTAAAGTCAACTGCAGGACGTCCAAATTCTCCCTGAGAAAGTACTGCTGTTTTTATAGCTGAACCTCCAAGTAAAGTAGGCCCATATGTTCCGTCCTGATTTTTTATCTTGAATTCAAGTTTTGCTGTTGTTCCTATAAGTTCTACAGCCTTCTGTGAATCCTTTATTCCAGCAAGTTCCACTATTAATCTGTCATTTCCGCTTATCTGAATTACAGGTTCTGTTACTCCAAGACCATCTACCCTTCTTTCAATTATGTCCCTTACTTTGTCCATTGTATCTGATTCTATTTTTCCTTGTGCCTGAAGCACTACTGATGTTCCACCTCTTAAGTCCAACCCTAACTTTATTTTATTAAAATAAAGTATTATAGCTGGAACTACGAGTATGACTAAAAGCCATAAGTACTGTGTCTTTTTGTTCTTCATTCTCTTCCTTTCCCAAATTTATATTTGTTTTCTATAATAATTTATTAAATTATTTCAATGTATCAAGATATTTCTGAAGTATTATTGAAGCTGCAACCATATCCACTACTTTTCTTCTTTCCTTACCATTTTTTTTCGAATAGTTTTTCAGATAATGCTCAGCTTCTGTTGTTGTATATCTTTCATCTACAGTAATTACTTCAATTCTTTCTATTTTTTCCTTCATTTCAGAAATGAATTTTTCCACCTTTTCAGCTTGGATATTTTTAGTACCATCCAGACTTTTCGGCATTCCTACTACAATTTTCCTAGTTCCTTCATCAGAAAGTATTTCCTTTATTCTTTCTATAGGATCTGTAACATTCCTGTCAATTACTTCAAGGGCAGTCGCAAGAATTCCCAGAGGATCGCATTTTGCAACTCCTATTCTGACATCTCCGACATCAAGCCCTATAAATTTTTTCATTATAAATATCCTCTCATTTTCCTCTAATGACATAAATAAATTAAGATAACTGTGAAGTTATGTATTCAAAGGCTTTTTCGACTGCCTGTTCTACAGCATTTCCGTCTTTTCCACCCGCCTGAGCAAAATCAGGTCTTCCTCCACCGTTTCCTCCTGTAACTTGTGCGGCAACCTTTACAATCTCTCCTGCTTTTACTTTAGAAACAAGGTCTTTAGTAACTCCAGCTACAAATATGGCTTTTTCATTGTTTGAACCAAGTACAATTATTCCACTTTGAAGTTTTTCTTTTCCTCTGTCCACTATTTCCTTAAGTTCATCAATACTCTTATCTTTAAATGAAACCTTTAATACTTTGATTCCATTTACAGTATCAATATTTTCAAACAGTTCATTTATTTCATATTTTACAAGTTTTGTCTGCAGCTGCTCATATGACTTAATAATAGCCTTCGCATCTGAAATATATTTTTCTACAATATCCACTACATTTTTTTCATCAGTTTTAAGCATACCTGCTATTCTGTCCAGTTTTCCTTCCAGCTTATTTACATATTCTAAGCTTTTATGTCCTGTAGTTGCAGTTATTCTACGTGTTCCTGAAGCTATTCCACTTTCTGATTCAATATTGAAAAGTCCAATTTCTCCAGTTGATTTTACGTGGGCTCCTCCACATAGTTCTATTGAAAACTCAGGAATTTCAACTACTCTTACAACATCTCCATACTTATCTGAGAACAGTGCCATTGCTCCTCTGTTTTTTGCATCCTGAATATTTTCATAACCTATTTTTACTGGAATATTTGCAAGAATTATATTATTTGCTTCTTTTTCAATTTCTTCCAGTACTTCCTTTGAAATAGGTTCATAATGTGAAAAGTCAAATCTCAATCTTTCATTGTCAACTAGCGATCCTGACTGTTCTACATGTGTTCCAAGTTTTTCCCTTAAAACTTTATGTAATATATGTGTTGCAGTGTGATTTCTCTGGATATCTTTTCTTCTTAAAACATCTATTTCCAATTTCACTTCTCTTCCAACTTCAGGTACAATGCCTTTTTCCACTTCAACCTGGTGAACAAATACATCTTTTTTCTTTGCAACTCCAACTACTTTTCCAGTAAATTCTCCAGATATTACTGTTCCTGTATCAGAAACTTGTCCTCCAGACTCAGCATAAAATGGAGTTCTGTCAAATATCATTTCATATCCGCTAATTCCGTCACTTTTTGAAACATATAGGACTTTTCCTGTATCTTCAAATTTTTCATAACCTACAAACTCTGTCTTACCATGTTTTTCAAAGAATTCATCAATAAATTCATCCTTTATCATATCAGAAATTGTAGTTCTGCTGTCTTTTGATCTCTGAACCTGTCCGGCAAGCTTTTTCTCAAATTCTTCTTCTGATACTTCCATCCCCTGCGTTTCAACAATCAGTTTTGTCAATTCAAATGGGAATCCAAACGTATCATACAATTTAAATGAAACATCTGATGAAAGCTCCCTTTTATTCTCATCTTTAAGTTTAACAATTTCGCTTTCAAGCAGTTCTGTTCCATTTTTCAATGTATTTGAGAATCTTTCTTCTTCTATTTTTACTACTTTTTCTATGTATTCTGCCTTTTCAACAAGTTCAGGATAACCTTCCTTCATTGTTTCCACAACATATGAAACCAGCTTATGAAGGAATATATCTTCCTTTTCAAAAACCTTTCCTTTAGCCGCACTTCCTGCACCAAAAGCTCTTCTTATTATTTTTCTCAGTATATATCCTCTTCCTTCATTTGAAGGCAGAACTCCGTCACTTATAAGGAATACTGATGCTCTTATATGATCTGCTATTATTTTTACTGTTTCATCAAAATCTTCTTTTTTTATTTCAAGTATTTTTTCAATTCCCTGTATTATCGGCATAAACAAATCTGTCTCAAAATTTGTTTTCTTATTTTGAATAACTGAAGCTATTCTTTCAATTCCTGCACCTGTATCTATATTTTTTTCAGGAAGTGGTACAAGCGTACCGTCTTCAAGTCTATTCCATTCTGTAAACACAAGGTTCCATATTTCAAGGAATCTGTCCCCTTCATCTCCAGGCTTTGAGTTTATTTCTTCATTATTTTTACCCATATTCTGAGTATCATAATATATTTCACTACATGGACCGCATGATCCGACAGGCCCTGCCGCCCACCAGTTATCATCTTCACCAAGTCTTACAAGTCTTTCCTTAGGTACTCCTATTTCTTCATTCCATATTCTGTACGCTTCATCATCTGTTTCAAAAACAGAAACCCATAATCTTTCCTTATCCAGTTTAAGTACTTCTGTTATATATTCCCACGACCATTCTATCGCTTCTTTTTTAAAGTAATCTCCAAACGAGAAATTTCCCAGCATTTCAAAAAATGTATGGTGTCTAGGTGTTCTCCCTACATTCTCAAGATCATTTGTTCTTATACACTTCTGATAAGTTGTAATCCTCTTAAAAGGTGCTTCCTTTTCACCTAGAAAAAACGGTTTAAAAGGAACCATTCCTGCAACTGTAAGCAATAAACTTTTATCATCAGGTATAAGTGATGCACTTTCAAAATGTTTATGTTCTTTAGATTTAAAGAAATCTACAAAACTTTTTCTTAATTCATTTCCTGTCATTTCATTTCCTCTCTTTTAATTATAATTTTCTATAATTTATTTTATTATTTTAAAATCATCATTTTCAACTAATATTATTTCCTTATTATTAATCAATTTCTAATCCAGTTTAAAATTATCCCCTAAATAAACTTTTCTTGCAGTTTCATTATTTGCAATTTCCTGGCCTGTACCTGCAATCAGTATAGTACCTTCAGCCATGATGTAGGCTCTTTCAGTTATTCTCAGAGTTTCTCTTACGTTATGGTCTGTTATCAGTATTCCAAGGCCTCTTTCCTTTAACTGCATGATTATATTCTGAATATCCTCAACTGCAATAGGGTCAACCCCTGCAAAAGGCTCATCCAGAAGGATAAAATCAGGATTAGTGGAAATCGTTCTGGCAATTTCCACCCTTCTTCTTTCCCCTCCTGAAAGGGCATATCCTAAACTTTTTGCTACATGGGAAAGTTTAAATTCTTCTATAAGATTATTCATTGTTTCTATTCTTTCCTTTTTAGGAATTCCACGCATTTCCAAAACTGAAACTATATTTTCCTCAACAGTAAGATTTCTGAACACTGAAGCTTCCTGAGGAAGATATCCCAGTCCAAGCCTAGCCCTCTTGTACATTGGAAAATTCGTAATATCTTCTCCATTGTATAGTACTCTTCCGTTGTTTGGCTTTACAATTCCAGTTATCATGTAAAATGTCGTTGTTTTTCCTGCACCGTTTGGTCCAAGAAGTCCTACAACCTCACCTTTTTCCATGCTTAAGCTGACACTTTTAACAACTTCCCTGTTTTTATATATTTTTTTCAAACTGTCAGCCTCTATATTAATTTTTCTACTCATTGTAATATAACAGCTCCTAATTATTTATTTTTAATTACCCACAGCTAATTAATACTGTTTTCTGTATTCTGTACCCTTATAATTCAGGATAGCAGTCAATCCTTTTGCTCCCGTTGCATTTTGTACCCTGTTTCCACCTGACATCCATACTATTGGCACATCAATTGTTCCTTTTCCTATATCCACCCTTACGGAAGAAGGAAGATTTTTACCTGTTTCAGGTACATAAATATTTCTGGCAGCTCTTTCCAGCATTTCCCTAGTTGTTTCCACAGGAATAGTCACATTGAAACTTTTCTCCCTGGAATCATTTCCTGCTTTAGCCACAGCCTTCAATACAACTGACTTATTACCTCCACCTAAAAACTGTTTATTTATTTTCCCGGTTACTGCCAGGAATGATGGATTTGAAGTTGTCCATCTTACTGTAACAGGAACTCCGTTTGACGCAGTCATTGTCTTAGGAAGATGTATTTTGCCATTGTTATTTACTTCATTTTGTGAAACAGAAAGCTTATTTATAACTTCTTCTACAGCTGCTACATTTTTAGGATCTGATTTTCCTTGGGAAGAAGCGGCATTTCCATCTTGTACATGATATTGCATTTTTATATTTCCGCTATTTTCAAGCACTCTTTTATCAATATCATACATTGCATTATTAGAAGAAATCTTTGTTTTTCCCTGATAAGTAATAACTTTACCATTTAAGTTTATCTTTTTTTCCTTCATGTAAACTGTTGCTTTATCTGCACTTGTATTCAAATTTGCAAATTGTGGGAGCTTACTTACAATTTTTACATTTTTCTCAGCATGCCCTTCTTCTTTATTTAAATCCAGATACAGAAAATTCGAAGTCATTTGTGTATCATTTCTGAAGTCAAGTTTAACTCCGTCCCTTGCAAGAACCAGATTTTTTCCGGTATCAATTTCATTATATTGGGAAGTCAGGTTTACTTCCTTGTATCTCATATGTACATTTTCCTTAATTTCACTTCTTGTAACACTCATATCCTTATTGTTGTGGGAAATGAAATATATTTTTGCAGTATTTCCTCTAAAGTGAACAGCTTCAGATTCAACAAGCTTTGTAGGATTCGTTGCAAAATTCTTTACATTTCCTCTTATTTTACCATTTACATTTCCATCAAATCTGAATTCCTTCTTTTCAAAACTTCCTTCTCCAGTATCAGATGTTATTTTATCCCCCTGTACACTTGTCATGACCATTTTATTTGAAAATATATTTTTAGCTATGGTATTCATATGACCATTATCCCCTGCAACTGTGAAGTTCTGCTTTGTTACAGCAAACTTGCTGTTAAAAGTTGCATCTCCTGTTTTAAACAGATACACAAGGCTTGTACCTTCCATATGATAGTCTTCATAATTCATTGTATAGAATTCATTTGTAGTCAATGTTTCATTCGCCAAATCATAGACACCGCTTCTAAATGTACCTGTAGTCGATCTTGGAAGATAATTGAACCTACCATTTCCATCGGCATTTACTATTTTTTTAACTTCATCATAAAATACATGATTTGCAGAAACTTTAAGATCTTTTCCTGAATAATTTACATTTCCTGTTGCATCAACCTGTTTCTGCTTTACAAAGTATTTTGCACTGTTTCCAGTAATTGTTGCGTTCTTACCTACATAATGTACATTCCCGTCAGCATGTATTTCTTCAGATTGCATATAATATGTTGCCTTATCTGCACTTATGTTACTTTCAGCATCATTATACTTTACATTTCCTTCGGCATTTATTACTTCAGGCTGCATATAATACGTTGCCTTATTTGCCGTAATGGTTACCTTATCATCTTTGTAGCTTACATTTCCTTCACCTGTGGCAACTTTATTTACATCGTTATAAGTTACCTTGTCTGATTTAAGTTCCCTTTTCTTTTCAGTTTCCTTGTAAATTACATTTCCTGTCGCAGTCAGCTCCTGAAATGCCGTTGTTGTTTCCAGCTTATCAGATTCCATTTCAGTCTTATCAACATTGTTCAGTATCTTCGTCCTTGTTTCTGAGATTATCTTATCTCCCTCTTTTTTGTAATCCACCTTTTCAGTATACAAATTCCATTTGTTATCCTTTGTACTTCCTACAACTTTTCCAGTTAATGTTATATCTGAAGTTTCAGTGTTTATTTCCCCTTCTTTTCCAGATATTAGCATTTCCTTCTTGGTCAGATCAACAATAACATTTTTAAATTTTATTATTTTATCGCCATCGGAACCTATCTGTTCATCTGCGTAAATAATCGCATCATCCTTCAGTTTGTACACTACTTTTTTTGCCTTCATCTCTTTTTTCATCTGATCTGCAGGCGAATCTATTTTCTTAAAAAATACAGCATAAAGAAAATATATCAGGACAGCCAGCAGACCTCCATAGGCTATTTTTTTCCACATTATTTTTTCTCCTCTAATTTAGCTTTTATTTCAGATAAAAATTTTAATGCTTCCATAGGAGTAATATTATTTATATCTTTATTTTCAATATCAAATATTACTTCATCTATTTTCTCATCTCTTTCATTTTCAACCACATCTATCGTTT
This sequence comes from Leptotrichia sp. oral taxon 215 str. W9775, assembly GCF_000469505.1. Classification (NCBI taxonomy): domain Bacteria; kingdom Fusobacteriati; phylum Fusobacteriota; class Fusobacteriia; order Fusobacteriales; family Leptotrichiaceae; genus Leptotrichia; species Leptotrichia sp. oral taxon 215. Next base: position 24,178 of record NZ_KI272838.1, read on the forward strand.
TTTCTTCATATTCCCTGTCAATTTCAGCAATCTGACCAAAAAGAGAAAGCTGTTTTACATTTATAGTCTTTTCAATCAGTTCCTTACGCTGTTCTAATCTATGCAGTATTTCCCTGCTTTCCTTCAATATTTCCTTAGGCAGTCCCGCCAGTTTCGCCACTTCTATACCGTAAGACCTGTCAGCTCCACCTTTTATAATATTTCTCAGGAACATTACTTTTCCATTTTTTTCCTTTACTTCAATCCGATAATTCACAATATTTTCAAACTTATTTTCCAGATCAGTCAGTTCATGATAATGGGTTGCAAATATTGTCTTTGCCTTTATTTTTTCATGTAGATATTCTGAAATGGCCGTTGCGATTGAAACTCCGTCAAACGTAGAAGTTCCTCTTCCTACTTCATCCAGTATAATCAAGCTTTTTTCAGTGGCATTGTTTATAATGTTAGAAACTTCACTCATTTCCACCATAAATGTACTCTGCCCTGAAAGTATGTCATCTGATGCTCCTATCCTTGTGAGATATTTATCCACAACCGAAAGTTTTGCTTCCTTTGCAGGAACATATGAGCCAATCTGAGCCATTATTGAAATAAGTGCAACCTGTTTCATATAAGTGGATTTTCCAGACATATTTGGTCCCGTCAGGACTACAAATTTTTCTTTTTCTGAAAGTACAGTGTCATTTGATACAAAATCTCCTCTTCCAATGAGTTTTTCTACCACCGGATGTCTTCCTTCAATTATTTTCATATCAAATCCATTACTTATTTCAGGTCTCACATATCCATTTTCTATCGCTGCAGTAGCAAAGGAAATCATCACATCAAGATAAGCAAGCTTTTCAGCAAGTCTTATCAGAAGGGACTTATGTTCCTTTATTTTCCCGCTTATTTCCTTGAACAGATAGTATTCCATGTCCTCTATTTTAGCCTTGGAATTTATAATTGTATCTTCATATTTCTTCAGCTCAGGAGTTACAAATCTCTCAGCATTTGATAGAGTCTGCTTTCTTATGTATGTTTCAGGCACCATATCCAGATTGGATTTAGTAATTTCAATAAAGTAACCAAATACCTTATTGTACTTTATCTTCATATTTTTAATTCCAGTAGCTTCCCTTTCCCTTCCTTCTATTTCCAAAAGAAAATCCTTACCTGAATTCATAATATGATAGATTTCATCCAGTTCACTGCTGTATCCTCTTTTTATCATTCCACCTTCCCTTACTGAAAAAGGTGCGTCCTCAACTATTCCTGTATCAATAAGTTTATATATATCAATCAAAACCTGAATTTCTATATCCTTGAAAAATTCAGTATTTCTAAGTATTTCCATTATTTCAATTGCTGACTTCACAGTATTTTTAAGTGCTGTCAAGTCTTTCCCATTTTCATTCCCAAAAACTATTTTCCCTGAAAGCCTTTCCAGGTCATAGACATTTTCAAGTTTTTCCTTTATGTCTTCCCGTATAAGTATATTGTCAATAAAATACTGCACATCCTGCTGTCTTTTTAAAATTTTCTCTACATCCAGTAGAGGATTGTTTATATATTTTTTAAGAAGTCTTGTCCCCATTGAAGACTTACATCTGTCAAGAACCCATAAAAGCGATCCAAATACAGTTTTTTCACGCTGGTTTTTAATAAGCTCCAGATTTCTTGCTGTAATGGAATTAATTTCAGCATAATTTGACACATTCAGATACTCTATCTTTTCCACTGTAAGCTCATTTTCAATCTGCATTGTCAGTATGTAGTCAAGTGCCATTGCACCAGCTTCAATTACTGCCTTCCTGTTTTTTATTCCATAGCTTTCAAGCGAAACTACTCCAAAATAGTCTGTCAGAAATTTTTCCGAATCTCTGACTTTATTTACACATGTAACTGTTGCATTATTTTTTCTTGCATAATCCTCCAGTATTCCTTTTGCTGTTTCATAAAAGGAAGATGTCACAAGTATTTCCTTAGGTTCTATTTTATTAAGTTCGTTTATCACTCCCGAACATTCTTTATCACTTTCTATTTCTGTTACTTTAAATTCCCCTGTTGTAATATCTATGTATGCAATTCCTGTTTTTTCTTCTGCAATTCTTATACTCATCAGATAATTATTACTCTTTGCATCAAGCGTATCCACATCAATAACTGTTCCAGGAGTTATTATCTTTGTAACTTCCCTTTTAACAATTCCTTTTGCAGTCTTAGGATCTTCCACCTGTTCACATATTGCTATTTTATATCCCTTTGAAACTAATTTTGATATATACGAATTTGCAGAGTGATACGGAACTCCTGCAAGAGGCACATCCATATCCTTTTCCTTATTTCTGGAAGTAAGCGTCAATCCAAGTTCTTTTGAAGCTTTTACTGCATCATCAAAAAACATTTCATAGAAATCTCCTAACCTGAAAAACAATATGGAGTCTTCATGTTCTGACTTTATTTCCTTATATTGCTTCATTAACGGTGTCTCCGCCATTTATTTATACCTCTGTTTCTAATTAGTCTTTTACAGATAAGTATATCACAATTTCTATGTTTTTTCAATTTGTGGAAAATTTTTTTCTTACTTTTATTTATGTGTTTTTGGATATTTATTATCTTTTTATTTCATATATTCCGTATAGCAAGAAAGTCTGTCTCAAAAAATTAGTAAGTAATAAAAAACTATATTTCAAATTATTTGAAATTTTACAATGCAAAACAGAATATGAATTTAGGAAAAATCAATAGCCTTTAGGCGAATTTTGATTTTTCCTTAATGAATAAATGTTCTGTATGAGTAAAATTTTAGCAAATGAAGAAATATAGTTTTTCATATTAACATTAATTTTAATTTTTTAAGGCAGGCTATTCAGCACTCACATAAGAATCTTTTACATTACAGGAAATAGGGAGTACTTAAAGTACTGAAAATACTGTGTTTACGTTTACCTCTTGCGTGTTAATCGTACATTATAGATTTGTGTGGATTTGATTTTATATGACAGATGTGTGTGATATACTTACAAAAAAAAACAGGGCTTTTAAAGGCCCTGTTTGTTATTAATTCATATATTCAACATCTATACTGTAATATCCCATTTCTTCGTAATCCTCATCAGTGCTCACACTGATGATTCTGAATTTTGTTCCTGCCGCAACAAGAACTTCTTTTTCTGCTTCGCAGTCTGTTGCTCCGAGTATTTCAGTTTCTTCTTCGTTTTCGTAGTCAACGATGTGAACTGGACATTCATTGACACAGTAGAACATATATTCGTATTCTCTTTCATTTTCAACTGTAAACTCTCCACCATCTGTCCAACTTTCAGCTTTTTCTAAGATGATTATATCATCTTCTCTTAAACCTAATTCGTAATTTGTACTTATTTGTCTTGCTATCCCTTTCAATTTTCCGTTTGTCATGTTTGCTATTTCGTTTTTAGTCATTTTAAATCACTCCTTGAATTTTTTTCAAGAACGTGATAAAATAAAACAGGTATTTTAAATAATTCATTTGGTCGTGAGTTTTTAATTTTACCTTTGCTCTGATGGTATTGCCAGTACCGTTAGAGCTTTTTTATTTCATCTTGTCCTTCATCTTGATAATATTATACTACATTTTTATATAAATGTCAATACCTTTTTTATAAAAATGTATTATTTTTTTAGTTTTTTTATTAGAGCGTCGGTCCTGTTACCTCCTACTTCGTCCAGCACTCTGTATATAAGCTCCTTTTCTTCTTGAGTCACTCTGAAGCTTATATTTTTATCCCTTTCTCTTCCTGTTGCTTTTCTGCCCACCTTCCAGGCAGGTGTTTCTCCTCTCTTCACTCCTCTCGGCTTTACCTTTTCCATATCTCCACCTTTCTGTTACTTCCATCTTGATACTATTATACTATATATTTATAAAAAAGTCAATACCTTTTTTATAAAATGAATATAAATTTTTGCAATAAAAAAAAAGAGGGTGACCGTTACTGGCCACCCTTAGTCATTTTACTGTCGCAATAATACAGCAGTCCAATAGAGATTGCTGTTGTAATAATTACTATTGCGAGATTTTCTGTCAGCATCGTGTCCTTCAGTGTTTTGACTACTTCTGCCGACGGTCCTCCTCCTTTATTCGCTATTTCCAGCATGTTCCGCATGAACTGGTATTCCCTTATTTTCATGAGGGCTATATTTTCGACCAGGAAAAATAAAATAATCCTGATTATATATTTGTTCGCATAATTGATTTTAGTGCTTTTCTGTGCATGTTTGTGCTCCCTTCCGGGGAACAGTTTTTCCCAAAGTGTTTTTTTAGTCACCATCTTTATCACCATCATTTCGAGGAGGGAAATATCTGTCTATCAGCCTATCTAATATGGTAGGCATCTTGACAATAGCTAACTCGGACAAAGGCTCAATCAGAAACCCTATCCCAAATATTATGAACATTATGGCGACGTCAAGCTTAAGTATTTTTGGAAACATGACCATGAGGAAAATATAAAGGGCATCTGCCAATGCCCCGTTCAAAAGCCGTACCCAGAACGGCTTAATATCGATTTTATTATTTGCCCGGAATGTGATGTTTCCCAGGAATCCGAGCAGTACGCCGTATGAGATCATAACTACCTCCTTCGCCGTTTCAGTATCCAAACCAAAAAACATAAATAACTCCTTTCTTCCGTTTTAAAGTGCGGCAGGATTTTCCTTTTTTTCAATATTAAAAATATCCTGCACTAATTTTTTCGGATCAAGTTCCACTCTTAGAACTTTGATAGCTTTATGTATTGCTTCTTCTCCTAAATTTTCAACCACATCAGGAATCCATTTTCTGTCAATTTCTTTTTCTTTCAGAACATATTCCTCTGCCCTATCCCAGAAATTGTTTACAACAGCCTCAAATTTTTCAAATCCTGCTTTTCCTGCATTTACTATCTCACTTCTGTATATTGCAGTTTTTGCTAACTCTCCCACTTTGTTGATAACGTACATTTTTACCATTGTTTCAGTCATTTTAGATCACTCCTTAAAATTATTTTTTTTTTAAACAAGTTCATAATGTGGTGTGTCATAGAGAGTTTTCCAGTCTCCGCCCCATACTATTTCCAGTCCCATGTCTTTTGCTACTGCTTTGATATGCTTTGATATTTCAACAAGTTTTTTGTTGTCAAACATTTCTGCATCAGTAGTGCTTTTTACATAGCTACCGTTCCCGTCATAATACCCACAAACTGCTATGTCTACTGCATGGCCATAACCATCGGCCTTTGCCTGATGGTTCGATTTTCTGTTGTAACCGTCAAGTTTTGTAACGATTTTACCGGGCCTTGTACGCCCCTGCTGATATAGTTCATTTTGATACTCCGCTGTTCTTAAGCCTTGCACTATCTTAAAATCGTAAGGGCTGTTACTTATTGCCTTTTTCATAAGCTCAATTAACTTCGGATGTACCCCTTTCATTTTCTCAATACTTGCTTCTGAGAGCACGTATTTTTTCTTTGTAGCATTATCACCTCCTATCGTTTCGGTAGTCAATATGATTTCACCTCCTTCTACCCTGAATCCTGTGACTTTTAACTCCCTTCCTTCATGCAGAAACTCTGTCCCTACGAGATTTCCTATGTTCATCTACATCACCTTTTCCTTTATTAATTCCATATTTTTTAAATATTTATAAAGTTTAGTTGGATTGAATTGATACCCGACCCTGTCTTTTAATGACTTAAGCTTATATGTCAACGTGAACTGTAACGCATAATCTATTGCATTCAGGCAGAATTCAGAACAAAAATATCTGTCGTCATTTTGTACTTTACTCGCATAAAAAAACTGCCCTAATATGCCCAAATAGTCGTATCCTTTACCCTGTGCTGTGTTATAAAACTCTACTATGTCCTCAGCTCTGACACTGCTGTCCATTTCGAAAATTTCAAAGTTTTTCTGATTGTTAAATTTTTTAGTCCTAACTCCGCCCGGATTCGAAAGAAAAACTTGATTATTATAGATAAACTCACAGTGCGAGTATTGTCCGAAAGTCCAAGCAGAAATCAAAAACCCCACTACACCGCGGGGTCTGTGAAAGCTTATATATAATTTATCTTTTTCGAGTTGCATACTACCTCCTTTTCAATCGTGAGATTAATCGTGTTAAAATCTCACGAATAATCTACATATTTTTATAAGCTTTTTCGTATCTGTCTTTAGCGTCATACTCTTTAAGCTCTTTATCTGTTAAATTTTCTAAGTTATGCGACAGTAGTGTCTCAGTTGCCATCGCCTTGGTTGTATGTGCCTGCATTATATTTGCCATTCTCAGCATGTCCTGTAACGTTAAATTAACATATTTTTCACTGTTATCTTTCGTGTAGAACTTCCAGTTTTCGAATTCTGTTTTTTTCATGGCCTGACACATTACTACTATTCTAGTTAAATTTGACTGGTCTATACTCCTGTTGTTCTGCAGATATTTAATCCCTCCTACTTCAAACTCAAACGGAGCTGCATCATATTCCAGTCTTAGCTCATATAGTTCTTTTTTTATTTCTTCTATTTTCAGCTTTCTGTCAAAGATCTCCTTCTGAATTTCAATTTTTCCTGCTTTACAAACTAATATATGCCCTTCAGCTTTCATTTCCTCATATTTCTTAAAAGCTTCTTCATTCACTTCAATACAATCAAAATTTTCGACATCGTCTTTTAAAGAGGGCTTTCCATCCATTTTAAAAAATTGCCCTGTTAACTTATCTATCCACAATATAATTTTCATACTACCTCCTATACTCTGACCCATACTTGCATTACTGTTCCTGTATTTGCACCTACAGAATAGATAACTGTCCCACGCAGTTCAATATGTAGTCCGCCATTGTTATGGACAAAAGCATGTCCGCCCTTTACAAAAGTAACAGTTCCCCTCATGCTGTCACTTCCAACTCTGTAGTAGATAACTATTTCATTCCAGTTTGCGGGAACAGCCGCAATACTTCCGCCAGGAGCTATATAATTGTTACTGTTGTAAGTATTCGACCAGTTAAATCTTCCATTCACGTTAACTGCATAATTCCATGTTTCAGTTATTCTACCATGTGCATGTTGGATGTTGCTATCTCTTGATGCCATATCAAAATTATCCATAATTTCGCACCAATTTCCTCCATTCCGATTTGGAACTTTATAATAAGCACGTCCTCCGTTCGTGTGAAATGATCCAACATAATTCCCTGCAGCATCATACATATGTGCTTGCAAAGGCATCCATGTCTCACTTTTATTTGCCCTTAAAACCCAATCAGCATTATTGGAACTTCTGTACCCTTTTGAAAACGGAATATACGGTGTTAAATCTGTTTTTGGTGCTATTTCTTTAATTTTCGCATATGTTATTATCCCTGCCTTATTTTCTTCTGCTAAATCTGTGTATTTTACATAATCTTTATTAACTTCAGACTTAAAAGAATCAAGCATTCCTACTGTCACAAGTGCCTCAGTATCAACAGATAATGAAACATTATCAGTATTGCTTAAGTTAAATATAAGCTCCACAGTTACCGTGCTCAAATTAATCCCGTTTGTTGCGGGCATGAAGTCAGCAGTACCCGCGACAGTAACTGCAAAAAGAACTTCAGTTCCTGCTGTATCCTTTGCATAAATTCCCAAAGTTTCCATACTGTACCCGTTCATAAGTCCTGAGTTGTTGAACGTGGCTGTCACTTTAATCTGCGATGTTCCTATTTTCTCAACTTTACTGACATTCACCGTCTGTTTTACCCCATCAATATTAATAAGTGTTTCAAGGTTTACTGTATCGGCCAGCTTATTGCTTGATGCAGATATCTTCGTAAATGTCAGCTCCGCTATTCCTGCGATTTCTCTAGTTATTAAATCTTTTCCCTTGTCAGTTATTCCTGTTCTTTTTATACTCGCCATTTCTATCCTCCTATCTCAATTAATGTGTTTATGTTTGTCACGGCTCCGACAGAAACATACAGCGTATTAACTACTTTCGGAGTAAGAATATTAATACTGTTAAATCCTAAGTTCGCGGGCAATATTGTTTTGAGCATGTTATTCAGTTCGTCGTATTTTTTCGCATCGTCAAACTTAGTTGTAATTCCCAGTTCATATACGTTAAAATTGGGCCTCAGTTCGTAGTTTCCAGCACCATATAGCTGATCCATTCTGTTCACAAGTACACGCCAAGTGTATGGTATCTGGTCGTTCCAATAAGTTAAAACCCTAAAAATTCTGATTTCCAGTGTATCATTTTCATACCTGTGCAGTCCCAGCATTTCCTCAAACTTGCTTATCCCATCCTCGTCACAGTACTGTATAAACTGATTATTAAACACCTTTCTAAGCAGTTCCCACAATAATCTCAGTTCAGGTTCTTCTGACGCCATTATGTTCCTTATTTCCATGTACTCCTGCATAAACTGAGGGAGGTATGACAGCAGGTTGACATTAATATTTTCTAAAATCGTCATACTGTGATACCCCCCCATACAGGAATCTGATACTCCGTCAATTGTAAGTTGTTAGGACTTCCGTTAATTGTTGTGCTCTGTATGTCCAAAATTCCGTTTATGTCAAGTATTTTCGCCTCTATACGTGATACCCTTACAACTAGATTATTACTCACTTTTTCATTTTTAAGAGCCCATGACTTTCTAAGTTCCAGTAAGTAGTTCTTTACTACTTCTTCAACTTTTAATTTTACAAGAGGCCACGAAAAATTAGGCTCAAACGTAATGCTTGTATTAATGTTAATTGCAACGTTGCTTGTACCCTGTACTGTAACAATATGCCCTATCGGTGCAACCCCGAGACCTCTTGCATCTTTTGTCGGATCCATTGTATCCTGCACTTTTTTAATCAGAGTAGGGCTTGCCTGATTAAAATCACTGTCAAGTATGGTCAGCAGAACTGTTCCACCACCATTCCATACTGGAGTTACTTTAACAGCTCCCACACCTTCAATTTCGTGCACTTTAAGTTTATAGTCAGATATGTTCCCTCCATATGCCTTCATGTTGAAACTGTCAAAGTACCGTTGCCGTAACTTTTCTGTCTCCTCTTCGTCCTGTCCAGGAATTAAAAGTTCTGTTATTTCAGCCCTGCCTAACCCGTTTATATAGTCAATCGGGATTATATTTCCTGTTTTCCTTCCTCCGTCCCTTCCGGGAGTTTCGCATTCAACCTGATATTCATACAGATTTGTACCTGTATTATGTTGTATAAATTTTGTGACTGTATAGTTCAGCTCGTCCAAATTAAATCTGCTACCCAGGGGCACTTCTATATCAAAAATACCTTTCAGAATTGCCTTGCTTGCCCTGTAAGGTATTATCCCTCTTTCGCTTGCCCTTCTTATTAGATTAGGTCTGCTGGCCGTATCTCCGAAAGTTTCCTGGAGTATTATTGATAATGCAAAATACATGTCCTCCAGTTCTTTTGCAGCAGGAGCAAGGGCATCCCATATGACTGAGCCTTCCCTTTTATCCATGCTGTTCGGAACTCTCGCAAGCATCCGTTCCATTATTTTTTCGTAAGTCATTACTTCAAACATTAAGCTATATGCACCTCCTTTTCCAGTTCCAGATTTCCAAAAATTGTGACTGCTTTAAATTTGACATGTACTGTCCCTCTTCTTAATGTCTCAAATTCAAAATCTGTCACGTCAAGTATTCTAGTATCCTGTTCCAATGCTTCTTTTACCCTTCTTTCGATTTCGGGAATACAGTAGCTTACAGGCATTCCGAACAGGTCTTCAAGCTCTATTCCGTAATTCCACGAGTAGATTATATGTTTGTATCTTTCTGTCCTTATTATCTTATATATCGCCTGTTCCATTGCTTTCAGCTCATCCGTATAGTCTTCTATGACATTTCCCGATAAATCCATTTTATAAGTTTTTGTGGGGCGTTCTATTATCCTAATGTCCGAAGTCAGTCCGTCATTACGGGGTATCATTACAGCCACTCTCCTTCCGTATGGGGGTCTTTATATCTGTCCAGTACAATGTAGGTCTGTCCTCCCTGTACCTTTAAAAGCACGATGTCCTCACCGACCTTCAAGCCGTTATGTACAGTTATCCGTTTTCTGCCCTTATATCCGTGCTTGTGACTTTTTATATCCGTTAGAACACCTTCAACAAGTTCAAAATCTTCTGTTTCGTGGCTCACGGATATGTCAACATCATAGTCCCTGACAAGATGGGTGAGGATAAGATCGTCCTCTTCCAGTATCAGTTTCTGATCTACCCTGACACTGATAGGATTCACGGATTCCACTGTACCTTTTCTGTGCTCGAACGGTTCTCCCGCATCATTCGTTGTTTTCGACAGTTCTTTCAACAGTTGTACCAGTTCCGCCATTCTTATCACTCTCCTTTATTCCCATCTGTCCTATAAAATCAATAGACATCACGTGTTTCTGATGTTCAAATTTATGCTTAACTTTATCCACTATCATGTAGTTCTGCACAACTATATCCCCGACATTAAGTTTTATGAGCATACTTGAGCCACCTCTGACTCTTATGTCGCCGAAGACATTTTCCATCGCGAAAGTTCTTCTCTTATGATTGTATAATTTTAAAAGACTTTCCACTTTTTCCTTTATTTTTGCCTCAGTCATTTTCTCGTCGACATTTTCAAAGTACTGTAAAATACCCCATGATTTTATGTTAAAAGGGTCTTTTACCATGTATATTTCCCTTGTCTTTGCCTCCTTGTTGACCCTTAAAAGCTTTATCTGATTATATGTCTTGTCGTCTATACTTGTACCGTATTTATAGTCAGTTGCACTCTTGTCGTCAAGAATGAGGTCGAATATCCTCATTTTTTCATCTTCCTTAAGTGTAAGCTTTCCGTAATCGTCATAAAAAATGAACTGTTTCTTCGTGTTATATAAGGTTTCAGTAAGTGCATACAGTATCATGTCAAATAAAGTCTTGTTATCTTCTATTCTCTTTTCAATTTTAAATTCCGTGTCTTCCAGTTCCCCGATTTCAAGCTTAAAATCTTCCGCTATTCTTTTTATTATTTCCGTTGCCGTCACATTTTTAAATATATATGTATCCTTATTTTTTAAATACCTCAGCTGATCATATGCGGTAACTTTTATCTTGCCTGATTTTGTCCTGCTACGCTTAAAGATATAGCCTAGAAAAAAAGGGGCGTCCTTGTATTTCACGGATACCCTGTTCCCTTCGGTAAATTCTATTCCCTCTTTCAGCACTTCAAATTCAAGCACCCCACAACTTCCTTTTCTTTCAGTTGTCCATTCAAGAGATGTTACAAGCGGAATTAAAACCTGACCATTTTCCAGTGTTACAGTCAGTTCGATGTCTTTTTCAAGCTCAAATTTTCCGACTGACTGTTTTATTGCCGCATTAATCCAGCTTTCCCTGTTAAGGTCTATCAGCTTAATTCCTTTCAAGTCCGGCATAATACTCATTCCTTAAGCCTCACTTTCTGCCCCGGGATAAAGTCCGTTATTTTATCAAAAGCATTAAGCTTCATGACCTCCGCCATTTTCTCAAGCCCTCCTGTATGCTGACGGCATATGTTCCACAGAGTTTCCCCCGCCTCGGTTGTGACTATCCTGTCCAGTATGGCTGTTACCGCACGAGGTTTTGTGATAAACCCCGAAATCTTGTCATCCAAAATAGTCAGAGCAGTAGCTCTCGGGTCACGATATTCCTTGAGCTTAATTTCAACAGGGATATCCATAAACTCATCTGTATCGTCAGAATATGTGAACTCTTCAAGTGTGACTTTCATATTCGTGTTAAAATACCCCTTCCTGTTCGGATATCTACGTGACACAATGAACTGGAACACTTTCCTGTCCCTTTTCAGTCGCTGAAGTTTATCCAAATAGTATCCTGGTTTATTAAATCCCTGTAAAGTATTCAGGTAGGGGTATCTGAATGCAGGGAGGACAATTTTGAATGATATTTCCTTAAGCCCTTCGGACTTCAGCAGATTCACTTCTGACGCATTTATAAGTGACACTGTTTCATTCCTGTTCTTCATGCTGTATGTTATTTTATCAGGATTCACCGGTATCAGCATTCTGTCAATATAAATATCGTACATGTTAATGCACCCCCTCTGCTACAATGTTCATTTTCTCTTCTATCTTTTCAGTCAGTTTATTTATCACTTTATCAATGTCAGCTTCATTTTCTATTGTATTATTGTTATTCATTTCCACTTTTATTTCAGCTGTCGTGAACTGGTTGATGTGTTCCTGTTCCGCCAGTTCTCTCAGATATTTCAAGTCTTCTTCCGTATCCTCGAGACTGTTGGCCATTTTTCCTGTATTATCGGCGGTTTTTCCTGTATTTTTCCCTACACCGTTAGGGTCTTTTCCTCCACCGCCTCCACCACCCGGCATTCCAGTTCCGGCCGGATCAAGTCCTTTTCCTCCTCCGAGGTCGCCAAGTTCACCTTTCAGCATATCTTTTGTATTTTTGTAACCATTTTTTAAGTCATTTTCCCATTTTTTCTGCTTGGCATTCCCTCTCTCTGCACCTTTCCTGTACGCCGCACCTGCGTCTTTTTTGTCAAGCTTATAGTTTATTTCAGCTATTTGCGGTGCTGAGAAATTAGCCCTGGCAAGTTGCATTGCACCTCCAGTCGAGGTAGGCAGGTTTATTCCAATTGCAGACAGCAGAGGGGCCGCACCGCTCATTGTTTTTAAAAGTCCGTTGATGAACTTATCTGCCTCACGCATTATCCAGTTAAATGCATCTATGAATATGTTTGCAAAATTTGACAGTCCTTTCGCCGCACTTCTTATAAGCCCGTTTATCCCTCTTATAATTCCGTTTATGGCAGATATTATTGCGTTGACTATACTCGCCCATATATTCCACAGCATAGCCTTCATCCAATCAAATGCTCCCACGACAACTCCTGTGACCGTGGCAGTTTTTGTCATAGACTTGATAAGATAAACCATACCTACAACTAATCCTATCACAACTGCAATAACCGCTACTATTGCGGCGACAATCCATGTTCCTGGAAAAGCATATATAGCCGCATTCAACCCATACTGTGCTATTGTGGCTAATACCGCTGCCATTTGTAATGCTGTATCAGCCGCGACTTTGAGCCATGCTGCAGCGTTATAAGCCCATATTGCAAGAGTAGCTATGCCTTGGGCTAATGCATATACCCCCATTGCGACCGCAACTCCTATGACAACTGGGCTGATTAAATCCCACTTGTCGTATACCCAACCTGCCAATTCCAGTGCTTTGTCAAATACTGTTGTCATTACTCCGGCCACCATTTCGAACGTACTCGCCATGCTTGTTGCCATCGACTTAAATTTTTGACTGTTCGCTACCTGGTTAATCATTCTAAGCAGAGGGTCAAATGTCCTTAATGCAAAGTTTCCTGCCTTTACCCAAACTTCACCCCAGGTCATGGGTAGTTTAGAAAAGTCCCTGTTGATGTCATCCGTCATCCCCAGTACTGCTCTTCTTACTACGTCTGCGGTTATTTTCCCTTCTGACGCCAATTTTTTAAGATGGTCTTGAGACACACCCATTTCCTTCGCTATCGCCTGGGTGATAAGCGGAGCGTTTTCCCTGATACTCCTGAACTCGTCTCCCTGCAGTACTCCTGATGCAAGTGCCTGGTTAAGTTGCGTCATCGCTCCCGCAGTTTCAGTTGCGGATGTTCCCGCCACTTTAAATGCTTTTGTTGCGTTACCCATGAACTGTATTATCTCAGCATTATTTGAAAATCTTTTCCCGGCAAGGATTCCGAGCTTGGCCACATCGTTTGTAAAACTGTTTAGCGGGACTCTTGCCTCCTGTGCCATTTGATACGCTGCATTTTTTAAGTTACTTTTCTGGGCAGATGTATCTGTTATCAGATTAAGCCTCGCATCTATTGTCATGACTTCATCAGATATCCCCGCCAGTTTCTTCGCACCGTTAATCAAAGCATACATTCCGACTGCGGCTTTCAGCTTGTTTATCAAACCGTTCATTGCCTTACCGCCACTATGTATCGAACTGTTCCACTGTTGCTGTTTTGCATTGTTCTGCTGTGTCTGTACCCCTGCTCCTGCAAGTTCTGCCTGTAAATTCTGAAGCTCTGCGTTAGCTTTAGCTATGTTATCCTTCATTGTTCCAAGACCTTTGGGGTCTATCTTTTTATTGTCCGCCGCTTCCATAGTAGTTACAAGACTGCTCATGGCACTTGCCATCTTAAGAACAGGAGCAGTCAGTCTGTCCATCATTTGTATTGATGAACTTATTGTTGCCATCAGCATCACCTCCTTGCTTTGGACTTCATTTTCTGCATTTCCTTCTTCTCATTTTCAATTTTCAATCTTATGCTTGCTATGATAAATGCTTTTTCTTCGAGACCGAGCTCGGCAAAATCGCCCGGCATTATTTTAAGCTTGTGGAGGGCGTAATGTGCGTACCCTGCCATTGCATCCTCCTCTATCAGTTTTTTGCTTCTTCGATTTTTTCTTCCATAATATCTTTATCAAATCCGCATATTTCCTGTACCTTTTCCGCCAAAGCGTTATATTCGCCCGGCAAAAGCATAGCAGATAGGAGCTCCTCTGCTGACATCACTGTGTAGCTGTCCTGTAGCTCCTTGTTATTCAAGTTAGGGTACACTACACATGTAACAAGCAGTTTTTTTAGATACTCTGTGTAATCAAGCTTAGGCATGTATACGTTTTTCTTAATTTTAACCTGTGAGGTACACTGATTTCTTAGTTCGTCATCCGTTTCATTTCCTATAGCCCTGATTTCCCACTCCAGTGGCTTTCCGTCTTCTCCGACAAATCTGTCAGAAATTACCACTTTTTCATTTTCTACCTGTTTTGCATTCCCTTTAAAAAATCCTTTTAAACTATCCATTATTAATTTCAACACCTTTCTTATTAAATGAATTATATAAAAAATAAGCAGACACACGGTTGTATCTGCTAAAAATTCTGCCACTTCTTCGGGATTTAATACCCATCTGAAAAAATTTTCCAACATTATTGCATTCCCGGTAAATTCTTAAATTTTTCAGGAATTTCGAAGGATTCAAATGTAAAGTCGAATTCGTCTTCCAAATATTCTGCATCCGCATCTATACTTGCAAGAGTTCCCCCGTCTATGTTACATCCTTTCAGTATGACTGTCTGTCTTCCTACTGTTGAAGTAGGGTCTTCGTTTACAAGCTGCATATCAAAATATATATCTTCTCCAGTATTCTGATACTTAAGTAAAAGTTCCCTGAAAAGAGAAGTGTTGTAATGCATCTTTGCACTTCCTGAACCTTCCCATCCCGTAGCTTTGTTCCCTTTTCCTGAACGCCCCATGATGGGAACTTTAGTTTTTGTCTTCTCCATTTCCGCTTTCACAGAAATAACCTGCATTAAAAGATATCTGTTACCTTCTATCGTGACAAAACATCTTCCCATACTTCCTGATACGGCATCCCTACCGTTCATTGTTGTGCTCATTTCTTACCTCCTTATTCATTTAGCCTAGGCCACTATGATACTCATGTATAATTTTTCCATCGCCGCAACAGGAGTGACCTTATCCGTTACAAGCACCGATTTCTTATCCTTCCCTTTTTCAACTGTTACATCCTCAGCAACAAAATTCTCAATTGCCCTGACTCTCTGCAGTTCCTTATGATGGTCAACGATATTATCTTTAAGTGATACCCTCCCATCTTCGTCATTGTCCACTTTTCCGACAAACGACTTATTGAACAGTTTTGCAATGTCCACAGCAATCTGATCAAGTACTCTTACCACCTGATTAGATGCAAAGTCATCATTCTTATCTACTGTGATTGATGTAAAAGTATTTATGTCCGTAAGAACAACTGGCCTGTTATCAGCCTTGTGGAACAGGAATTTTCCTGCTTTTATTCCATTTTCCAGTGCTGTCTGATTTTCTTTAAATTCAAACATGAAATCCCCATCGTAAACCTTGTTCGAAACTGACTTGTTGACAGGGCATCCCGCTTCTGCTCCTGTTACCCAGTACACTGCTGACGATTCTTTGTCATCCTTGGAAATAGTCTTATTTTCAACAGAAATGACACCTTCATGGTCTGCATAAGCTCCTCTGTAGACTACAGTCTGGAACTTAGCTCCAACTTCATCCCGCATTCTTTTCGTGAACTGTATGTAAAGCTTTTTAATTGTTTCGTCAGTTGCAAGACATCCCAGTGTGTTAAAATAATAAGTTTCAATTTTGTCGAGGAACTTCTGATATTCCGTTCCTGTCACTGCACTTCCGTTTGTTCCGTTTTCAAGCGGTTTCGCCACAGTCGGCGTTAACGTTGCACCTGTTTTAAAATCTACAAAATCATTATTGACTAAATCTTTTGCTGTTTTTACTGTCTGAACGTCCACTTTTTTATTGTCAAGCAAAGTAGTAACATCAAACATTGCAGGAGTGTCAACATTAGCCGCTACCGTTATTTTAATGCTGTTCCCTCTTTCACCTGCGTATTTTGCAGTGGCCAGGTCATTACTTGCCTTTGCCCCTTCATTCAGCTTATAGCAGTAGACTGTCTTTGCATTGGAAAATAAATCCCTTAAACCTTTCATTTTCTCATGGTCATAGCTATATCCGAATATCTTCAGGCTGTTTTTCTGAAAATCAGAATTTTCAACAGTGAACACTTCCCCGTCTACTCCCCAGTCAAGCTCCATTGCCATCGCTGCATAACCTCTGTCGGCAAGTGATACGATAGCCCTTGCTAGACTGACAAAGTTAATGTAAGTACCCGGCAAAACCTTATTCTGAAATAACCATGTACCTCCTCCGTATGCCATCTATTCCACCTCTCTCTTTAAAAATTCTTTTATTAAGTTATCCACTTCGTCAAAAGTGTACTCCTTATTATCTTCAAGCATTACTCCGAGAATATCCTTCTGCATTTCGTATTTTTTAGAACCGTACAGCTGTTCCTTTGTAAAGCTTGTATTTGTTTCATTTTTCTTAGCCATTCTTTTTAATGCCTCCTTCTATCGAAAGATTTTCCATCTTATCATTTTCCTTTTTCTCACAGATAAAATAACTAAATTGAATAAAGCTGTGCATATTCCCGTCCTGTATCTCAGTTTTTCTTTCAGTGCCTCTCATGATGTCTCCATTTTCGAGCGTTATCAGGTTAGTGATACTGTTAAGTTTTTCAATCACATCATATATTTCCCTTGAATTCTTTTTATTTTCATCAGCTATATAATCAATCCCGAACACTGTCACAGCTTTATACCTTAAATCAACAATCTGAGTTTTATCAGTACTTATGACATGCACGAAAAAACAGGGCTCTTCGAAATTCTGAGGAACCTGGTTGATGTAAATCTTTACCCCGAATGTTTCCTTCAGTTTTCCAGTCAGTGCATTCAATATGTCGTTTATCATCCTCCAAGCACCTCCTTTATCCATGCTTCAAGTTTCTTTTCAATTATTTTCGGTAATTCCTTTTCCAGTTCCAGTTCTGCTTTTGTTAGAAAAAACAGTCCTGTAACCCATGATTTTTTCAATGATTTTCCTATTGCCGGAACATATCTCCCTGGAGTCTGCCTGTGCCCGAACTCGACATATGACGCGTATTCAACGCTGTTCGTTATTGTCACCGTATATCCTCCGCCTGTATTGACCGCTTTCGCTCCTATACTTGCGTCCCAGCCACGCCTCAGTGTTCCTCCTGTGTGCGAGTATTCTTTGGTCACAGTTTCACCATTTTTCTTATATGACACTTTCTTAATCCCGTCTCTCACAGGAGTTCCATCCTTATTCAGTTTAGCCTGCCCTTTCCTTTTTCCGGTTTTATATTTCACTTCCTCCCCGAAAGTAGGCTTATAGACAGGCGTTCTCTTGATTGCTTTGGCTAGTAGTCTTGCACCCAGTTCGTTTGTTATGTTCTCAAGTAGTAGTGCCGTATTTGCTTGACTTAATGTTTCAGCAGCTTTTCTTATTTCCGAAAAATCCACTTTAACTTTACTCGTTCCCATTTAAGCACTTCCTTTATATGCTTCAAGCACTATTTCCTGATGGTTCGTGTAAACTGCCGATATTCCCGAGTGCTTGTATTTCCTTGTAACTCCGTTCTGAGTGACTTCAATCACACTGCCCGGAGGAACATAAACTTCAGGAGCGATAAACAGTTTCACGACCTGCGAACTTACGGCAAAGGACTCCGTCTGACTGGTCTGACTTATATTCTTAAAACTTAACCGGCAAGGCAGATTTTCAAACAATGTCACTTCTGTGTGGATCGTTGCTCCATATTTGTCTTCAGTATCTTTAAAACCAAATATATTACAAACTCCAGTCCATAGTGACTGTATAGCCTTTTTTGCCTTTTTCAATTGATTTTCTACCATACTATCCTCCTATATCTCAAGAGTTCATCCTCTCCTCTTGTCATAAGATACGTTATATAAACTTCAAATTTGTCCCCTGTGCTCTTTGTGTCCTCATAGACTACCTTAGTATCGCCTTCGCTTATTTCTTTCGCTACACGGTCAAAATCTAAGCCTTTCAGCTCAAGCTGGTTAAGTGATTTCTTAAAATATAAAAACTCACCTGTACTCCGGTCAATCCAAATATGCTTCAAGCCTTCAGGAACCTTGTTCTGATTAGTCTTGTTTTTAATATAAGACTTAACCTTCTCAATACTCTGTTCCAACAAAAATAAGTCGGCATCTATGACTTCATAGCCTACCGACTTTAATGTTTTTATCACGTCTTCTTTGATATTTTCAACATAATCCATGCCACGCACCTACTTCTTTGGTTTTTTAGCCTTTTCTTCCGAGTCTTCCTCCACTTCATAACCACGATCCCTGAACCATTCGATTAAGTTTTCGTTGTCAGTATTTCCAACTCCGTTAACAAAATATACCCCGGCACTTGCCCCTGTGTATTCCTGATTTGGTGATTTTATTACAGCCATTCAAAGCACCTCCTATTTTACTTTAATTTTTCTGAATATTCCTGCCGCTTTGGTAGCTTTTAGTGCAACCGCCGCAACCATTTCAACTTCTCCTGTTTTCACTGCTCCTGCTGTCTTGTAATCAGGCAACCATGATTTGATTAATCCGTTTCCTGTCGGAGCGACTCCGTGGAATCCGTCCATTCCGAATCTTACAGCATACAGTGATGTTTCTCCTGTTCCTGTTTTTGTTTCAGAAACTGGGTCATTTGTTCCAGGTTTGGCCCCAAGATTGATTAATGGGATTCCCGCATACATTTCAACCTGCTGGCCAAAGTCATTCATAGAAGTCGTGTACATCGAAGTTCTTCTTGCACACGCCCTTATTCTTGCAATAAGCTGTAAGTTCCCTGCTATCATGGAAGGTGTTCCGTCAAGTCCCATCAGGAATTCGTCCAGCATGTCAAGGAAAGCTTTATAATTAGTGTCTATTGCAGCCGAAGTAGATAAATCTATTGTGGCTCCCGGAATAAATTCTGTTGAACTTCCTGTGATTGCTTTTTCGAGTCCATCAAATGCCTTACTGTTTACTGCACTGTCTCCATTTATCACAGTGTTGTTAAATAAGGCAGATGCGGCTTTTATTTTCTGTGACATCTGTAACTGCACTTCTGATACTATTCCGCCCATGTCTGCTATAATTCTGTCAATTTGGAATGAACCCCCGAAGATTTTCAAGTCAACATTGTGTCTTTCTTTTGAAACTTCAGCAGGTGTGTATTCATGATTGACTTCTCTAAAGTCTGCGGTTGGTTGTGTTTTTAATCTTGTATATCCGTAAGTCATTGTAGTTCCTCCTCCTGTTGGGGACACCACATTGTCAAACGGTATGTTGTTCATAATAAAGTTACTTTTTGCAAATTCGTCTATCACTCCTATCTGCAAATCGTCCTGTACATTCTTTTTAGCTTCTGCTAATGTTATCGGCATATAAGCCACCTCCTAATTTTTTAATCTGATTGTGTTGTGAATCTTGCCATTATGGCTTCGGTCAGAGATTTTGGAGCATTACTTTCTCCATTCCCTGTATTTCCTTCGCCAGGTTTAACCCCTGCGAAATTAGGTCCTTTTTGTTTTCCCGTTTCAACGGCTTTAAACAGCATTTTGCTGTCTTCCGCTTTTTTCAAACTTTCAATCTGTTCATTGATTCCAAGCAGTACATCACCGTCCATTTTGATTTTACTCATGTCCAATAATGCTTTTACCGCCTTGACATTTAAGGCATCCGCTCCAAGCAAGGCCGTATCCACTGCTCCTGCCAGTTTTATTTCCGCAAGTTCGGCATTATATTTATCCGTTGCGGCCTTATTCTCATTCTGCAGTGTTTCAATTGTCTGTTTCAAAGTTTCAACATCTCCTGTACTGTTCTTAAGTGTCTCAAGCTGTTTATCCCTGTCTGACAAGTCTTTTTCTGCCTGTTTTTTAGCATTGTTCACTTCATCAAACCTTGCTTTCGGGATAAATCCCTTCAGCTGTTCAGTATTTGCCGACAGCACTTTTTCAGCCTGTTCTTCAGTCAGCCCAAGTTTTAACAGATCCTCTTTGTTCATAAAATAATCACTCCTTCATTTTTTACGCTGTATGTCAGCGGAATCATATCTGATTTGTTCTTTTACGCCTGCAAATTCTAAAAAGGCGAAATAAAAAAGAGCAGTCATTAAACCGCTCTTGAATTATTACTGTTCTTTATCACTCTTGTACAAGTTCTCTAAATCTGAAATTTTAAACGTTAAATCTTTCTCCTCTTCAAGAACTTTCATCATAAATTCAAAAAAATCCCTGTGTAACTTTATTTCATCTTCTCTAAAAGGACTATCCAATCCTTTCCAGGATATCTCATTTTTCTTTTTCTGGATCTCTTTTTCTTTGTTTTTCATTTCCTTGAAAGCTTTATAAAGCCTGTGGTTTTTTGACAACATGTCTTTTTCTCCTATATTTCAGTTTCTTTTCCTTAGCTTTTTGCACCTGTAAAACTTCTGCAACATTTTCAAAATTTACATTCTCAAGTTTTCGCGGATCCATATTTAAGTCGATATCTTTCATTTCAAACAAATTTCTAGATAATTCATGTATGTATTTTTCATCTATCGCCGCCATATATCTTAATTCGTGATTAGTAAAAAATGTAAAATCATCATTACTTAACCCCCATTCATGTAATCCTTCTGGATGATTATGTGTAAAGTATGAATTTTTATAAGGTATATTCATTTTATGTAGAGATATCGAATTCGCATCACCTTTTGCCACATAAATCTCTCCACTTTCGGTTATTACCATCGCGCTTTCATAAGTATTTTTTACTATTTTCTGCTCATATTTTCTTAACAGTTCTACAGGATTATTATACCCTGTATTTTTTATATTGCCAAGTTTCCTATAACGTACGTCTTTCTCCAGGACAACCGTTTTATTTCCTGAACTCAATCCTTTAAAACTATCTTCTACTTCTATTTTACTGAACATTTCATCAATTGTTTTACCATACTCATTTGCAAGCTCCCTCGGTTTAGGGCTTGTCATAAACTCCGAAAATGCTTCTGCAAATGTTTCCTGAGCATCTGTAGTTGCGTAATCACTCAATTTTTCTGCTATATCCCCAATTTGTAATTTTAATTTTCTAAATATTTTAGGTCTTATTTTACTTGATACTAAATTCGAAGCTATTTTTTTGTTAGGAGGCTCCCCAAAAACTTTCGCATTAAAGGAGAGAAAGTCATCGACTGCATGTCCTATTTCATGCATTGTTATACCTTCCCAGGTTGTTCCTTCTGGAAAATATCCTCTCTCTACAAGTTTAGCTACTTGTTTTTTAAATTTTTCCAAATTACCGTAGTAAATTTTATTGAAAGTTATTCCACCCTGACCTGTTCCAATATTGCAGTTTGCAAAATGCTTTGGATCTTTCAGTTTATGCGTGTTAAAAGCGGCCAATCTGCCTTTCATCTGAGGGTATCTTTCAAATACTTTTTCATAAGTCTTATGAACAGATTTTGCAGCTTCGAGTTCCATCCCCTCGTAAGAAAGCAGTTCATTTGAATTAAAACTGTCATTTTTATAAAACCAGTTCTGCGATTTTGTAAACTCCTCCATCTCCTCTATTGAATTAATGTCATCAAGTGTCTTCTGTTTTTTAGATGTTTTTTTCGATTTATCTGTTAGCTCTGAATTATTATCAAGATATTTTTCCTTCCACTCACCATATTTCATATCCGCTGGAACATACTCCGTTTCTCCTGTTTTCTCATTTCTTGCGGCTCTTTCGCCTTGCATGTCATCGAAATAAGGAGCCGTAGTAGTTCGACATCTGACATGAAACGGATTCGCAGTGACTCCGACTTCATAGTCTTTCAGGTCAAATACCTTGCCGTCCATTTCCTGGCATATGTCAGATGTTCTGTTATCCAGTGTGGCCACTATTTCGTATTTTTCTACACCCAAATCCTGATAACTCTTAAGCCTTGCCTTGCTTGAATAAGCCGCACTTTCTGTATATACCAGCCTTGATGCATTTGCTTTCGACACTTTCATTTTCTCGGCTATTTTATCTGCCAGTTTCTCTAAACTGTCGCCTCTGATAAATGCCTGCGTCATTTCCGTATGCAGAGTATTTATAAGCTTGTCCTTATCTTCCCAGATCCTGTCGCTAAAGTTTCTCCCATCAGGAGCCCATGGCTTTTTAATAACTGTATTTACTAACTTATCGTTTAAGCTGTATATGTTAGTTCCTACCCCTGTTCCTTTTGCTATCTGAAATGCCGTACGATTGTACTGGTCTTTATAAAGATTTTTAAGATAGCTTTCAAATCCACTTTCACGGCCATTATAAAGCTTTTCTATTTCCCCTCTTACCTGTAACTTCATAGCTTCAAGCCGTTCAATGTGTACTCTTGCACTTGCGTTCTCAAGTTGTCTGCTCCAGTCTTTCTTGATTCCGTTTTCTTCCCCATGTTTGATGTATTCGTCAAGCGTCCATTTGAACTCCTTAAGTTCTTTGTCGTTCAGCATCTTTTTAGCCTCGGCCAGTGATACATCATTGTTTTTAGCGATTCTGTTGTACCATACTTCGATATCCTTGTTCAGCCTCGATATAGCCCTCTCGTATTCCAGCTGCTGTCTACGAAATTCGTCTCCTGCTATTTTATTAAGTCTTTCTTCCTCTTCAATAAATCTATCTTGCCAGTATTTCTTACTCATCTATATCATCAGAGTGGTTATGTTCTCCAAATCCTCCATAGCCCTCTATGTTTTCACTACGTTCTTTTTTCAACCTTTCCTGTTCCGCCTGCACATCTGTAACCCATGGATGCTGGGCAAGTATTGTTTCCTCAGATATTATTCCAACAGAATTTTTGATGTCCGATATTGCCTGACTTTCATTAACTAAAATATCCCTATTCAGTACTACTTCAACTTTTTCATTTAAAAAGTCTCCTTGTCCGGTATTCTTTAAATGATTTGCAACAAACCACAGCAGATCTTCAAAACTTGCTTGAAATTCAGTCTCAAAATCATTTGCCTCCAAATCGATTTCAGAGTACATGGATCTTATGTTAAGCTGGTTCGGATTGTTTCCCAGTGTATCAGCCTTGCTGTCAAATCCTGCTCCATTTTCAATTATTGTCTGTTTCAGAAGTTTCACTATCGCATCATAGTTTCCTGCATTCACTTCAACCTGTAAGCTTGACACTTCTCCTTCTTCTCTGACCTTTACGGCTCCGTATGTTGCCAGATTTCTCCTGAACTCACCTAAATTTTCACCATCATAATTTTTTATAACTAGTATCGTGTTCCTGCTGTCCTCCTGCATATTGTTCATGAAGTCACTCATAAGCATGTTAAGTCCGTCCTGCAGTGATTTCACCCTGTTAAGCAGAGGCTGTTCCAATTCATCAGCCCTGAAACTTATAAGCGGTATTCTTTGCCAGTTATATGGTGTATCGTCAACTGTCAGGTATGCTTTTTTTTCAACCAGGTTAAGCTTATTATCGTTCAGTATGTAATGTTCAACTCCTGAGTCCTTGTATAACTCTATATGCGTTTCCTTTTCATATCTTCCGTTCCTGTATACCTGGTTGGCATATTTTCTGATTGCATATTTAAGTTCTGTATGATCGTTGTCAGTCCACACAGGGATAACTTCGACCGAATTAATCCTCTTAAATTTCAAATTTCCTTCTTCGTCGACATATAAAAATAGCCAGCCGATGCCGTTATTATATACATCAGTGGCTATCCTTTTAATCGTTTTGAGGAATCCTTTATCGAATAAATCATTAAGCAGTTCGTTGTATTTTTCATTGTCAGTACTTATGCTTGGTGTCTTAGATGCTATATAGTTTACTTTCTGTTTTACCAGTTTTTTATACTGATTGTTAACAATCTTATTATTCGGCAAGTTGTTAACAGTTATCAGTTTTCCGTCATCACCTATCGCCGTTCTGTTTCTTTTCAGTATATCATGTTCCCCTGCATAATATCTGTTACCGTCAAGCATCATTCTGTAACTGTCACTTGAAAAGTGCCACATTATAATGCTTTCAACTTCCGATAAACTTATATTGTCCTTTTCCATTTTATCTTTTCTCCTAAAAAATCTTTTTATAAACTCAAACATTTCAGCTCCTTAATCAAAAGAAAATGTAGGGCCTTTCGTGTAATCCTCCAGTGCATACCGCATTGCATCCATCAAATGGTTGAAATCGTCCACGGGCTTATTGACCGCATTATCGAACTTGTCCTTATCCCACATATAGTTTGATATCTCGGTAATGAAATTAACGCATCGCGGATGTATTATGATTTTATAATCCTGAATGTACTGGATTCCGTTATTGATACTGTCCTTACCTTTCCTTGAGTTCCTTATTCCCTTAAGCCCTAAGTCATAAAGCTCGTCTATTGACTTCGGCTCCTGACTGTCGGCAGTTATTTTTTCCTTTCCATATCCCTTGCGGATTATTTCCTCCGCTATTTCCCTGTTCTTCATGGCATTCCGATAGATTTCATCAAATACATATATTGTCCTGTTTGCTACATCTATCAGTCCACAGAATAACGCAGTAGGGTCGTTGGTATACCCGAAGTCAAGCCCAAATGCCGATTTGACTCCGTGCATTTTCGCCACTTCTGTGTAATCAAATTCCTTCTCTTCCCAGTTCTCGTATACCAGCCCTTCCACTATCCCCCAGTTTCCAAGCCCTGCGACCTGATAACGTCTAGGGTTGTTCTTCTTCATGTCCTCGAACAGCTTCTTATCGCTTTCGTCAAGCCATTCGTTGCACATGTAGTTCGTTGTCTTTGCCATTATGTTTTCATCTTCGACATCAAAAAATCTCTTCTTAAGCCAGTGCCGCTCATTCCAGGGATTGAATGATATTATAAACTGCTTGAATAGAGGCGGTTCCACAATACCCCTGATACTTTCGTCAAGCATGTTAAAATCCTGTTCCCTGTTTATCTCATACGCCTCCTCACACCAGCACCAGCAGAGTACTCCATCCGATACGGATATTGAAGTTATCTTAAGCGGATCGTCAAAACCTCTAAATAAAATTTTCTGTCCCGTGGGTATATATGTTATTTCAAGTGGACTTTCCTTAAATTCCCAATATTCAAGTACATTCAGCCTGTTTATCGCCCATCTTAAATCTGAATAACAGCTGTCCTTAAGTGTCCTGTACACCTTACGCACAACAAGGGTATTTGCACCTCTGTATTTCATCATGCTGTAGATTATCCAAAGTGCTATAGTCTTGCTTTTCTTACTTGCCCTTGACCCTTTCACAACTTTATATCTGCCCTTGAAATTCCAAAAATCCTTATACCCTTTTCCGACTATGTCAGGCAGTCTGATCTTCTTACTCTTCAAGATCGTCCTCACCCACTATCATGACAGGCAGTACTCCCTCGACCTCGACCTTGTCAGTAAATAGCCTGTACCGTTTTCCAAGAAGTTCGGCCGCCTTTATTCTGTCCTTGAGTCCTATCTGCTTTTCTATTATCCTTGCATCACTGCATCCGTCCCCAGTGCCTTCAACCACGACGACTTCTTCTTTAATTTCTCCCCGCATCGACGAAGTCAACATTTCAAGTACTTCCTTGGCAGATGCAGTTCTTTCGCTCTCCAGTGCCTTCAGTTTCCCGTCGATGTAGGTTTTTATATTAGGTTTTATTAAGTTTTCTGCTGCTATTACTGCTGCTGTCTTCTTGCTATATCCCGCTTTTACTGCCGATTCTGTTGCGTTTCCCGTTTCGATGTAGTGGTCTGCAAAGCGTTTCTGCTTTTCTGTCAATTTCATACTTGTTTCACCTCATTTCTCAAAACTTAAAAAAAAGACAGCTTTTACACTGTCTTCTGTTAGCCAGGCGTATGGCTCATGAATCCCGCCTCAGCAAAAAAAATATCTCGGATTTCCTAAAACCTTAAATTTCCATTCTATCCTATTATAACACGTATAAATTTTTATACAAGGACACGAACCGGACATTTTCATTAATTTTTTTTAATTATTCATGATATCCTGTATCACGCTATCTGAAAAAATTAACACCCTCAACCTGTTGACAAGCCTGTTTTTCTGACGTCTTATTGTCCTTTCGTCCACCTTGAATTTCTCTGCAACATATTCAAGTGTCATTTCTTCAAAATATTTTAATTCGATAATTTTATAATATCTATCGTCCTCGATATTTTTTAGTGCATTTTCTGTCATATTTACGACATGTTCAAGCCGTTTTATCTCATTTTCGCAGTTCTCTATCATATTTTCGATTTTTTCGACTTCTGAGATATATTTTTTTGTCGATTGAATATTTATACCTGTTTCCTTTTTGGAAAGCAGGACGGGGGCATTATGTAAGCCTGAGAGCCTCTCACGTTTAACCTCTATGGCCCCTTTTAAATATTTCAGCTCATACAGTAATTTTTCTGTCCGCTGGAACGGAGTCAGATTTTTCTGAATCTTAAATTCCTTGTCCTCCTTCAGAATCTTTGCCACTTCCTCCGCTATCGCTCTTGCCGTTGCCATTAGTATTCCCCCTTTGTCCTTTCGTTCATGTTCTTAAGCCATTTTTCATGGTGTATTTTCAAAAATTCCTCTTCCGTTGCACCTACACATCTCACTATGGACAGCATTGCCCCGAAAATTAGATTTTCTGCTTCTTCCCGTATTTTCGTCAACTGTGACAGTGCACTTTCTATGTCCGTAAAGAATCTGGACCACAGATACATGTCCGTACATCCGATTATCCTGTACGGCTTCTGGTCAATATAGCTGAGATAAAAATGCAGGCAGTCAGATAATTCCTCCAGTGTTTTTCTCCTGTCGACCGGTTTAGTGTGATTTTTCCAGTAGTTCCATTCGCTCTTGAGTTCCTGTGCCAGTTCCCCCAGCTCGGTAAAATATGCTATGTATGTTCTTATCTGTGACCTTCCCCTCAACGTTTTCTTTTCATCGAATTTCTTGTCAAGTACTGCCTGCCTTTTAAGCAGTTCATCAATATCAAATTTCTTTAGTGCTTCCATTCTTTTCCTCCTCCATCAATTCCAGTATTTCGTTATACGCTTCTATTTTTCCACTCAATATATGATAGCTTGGGTCTCTTAGTTCATATTTCTTTTTTGACTTAGTACAGATGTTTATCTTTTTCTTCAGTAAATTTATTAGCACTATTTTCATTCTTTTTCTATCCTCCTTATTTTTAACTTCCACTCTCAAGTATTTCTGCCGTGTACGGCAGAAAATGCTTATTAAATTTTGTGATTAATGTCCTTGAATATTTTCTTAGTCTTGAATCTATATCCAGGTCTTTGTCAGTAAACATCTGAACCACTTTAAAGTTGACTATGATGTCTTTCAAAGTTGTGAGGGCTTCAGCAACTTCAGGGTCTTCACATGGAAGGTCGTCCTTCCATTTCTCGCTGTAGTGCTTGTCAAATAACTCCCTAAGTCCGTCGTACAGTGCATGCATTCCCCTGTCACGGTAGATTTTCTTATCAAAATTATATTTTTTCTTCATTTCAGGGCTATGGAAAAGAAATGTCATCCTGACTGTCTGTTCTATCAGACTTTTAAGCCCTTCATAATTTTCAAGCATCGGATAGTTGCCCATGCTTTTAATTTTAACTTTCTTCATATCAAGCTCCCTGTTTGGTTCCGGACAGTATCTGTTAAGTCCAAGCTGATTGAAAAGCCTGAACCTGTCCAGCAAGTATCCCGAAGCTTTGTACACCGAGAACAGGAACATATGTACTTCCCCGTTCTCCAGTATTTCTTTTTTAACTTCCTTCCTATCTAGTTTTTTCGTCTTTAGTTTTCTAGCCATTATCTTTTCACTCCTATCCCCATGTGCTCAGATGAGCTTCACCCACGTCGTTCCACAAAGCGTCTTTATAATCCATAATTGCGTCGTAGATTCCCTCCAGTGCACTCATCTGTTTTTCCGTAAGTGAGTTTTTCAGAATGAACTGCTGTTCTATCGACATAAGGAAAAGTTTTATTTCCACTTTAGTGGTATTTTTCTTACAGAATTCAATTTTATCAAGTATCTTATTAATTTTTCTAATTTCAATCACTTCCTGAACTGTTATCATTGTTTCTTTCCTCCCGTATATTTTTCTATTCTTGCCTTCAGGCTCTGCAGTAATTCCTCCTGAATGTCTCCCTTGCTCTGCAGAGCCTTCATGACGTCCTCGTCACGTGTGTTACTGCAGACAAGGTGATGGATTATAACCTTTTCCTTCTGCCCCTGCCTGTGAAGTCTCTTGTTGGCCTGCTGGTACAGCTCAAGGCTCCAGTTAAGTCCGAACCAAATCACATGGTTCCCTCCGTCCTGCAAGTTCAGGCCATAAGCCGCACTTGCGGGATGTGCAAGTAGGATATCAATTTTTCCGCTGTTCCAGTCCTTTTCATCCTGCACTGTCTTAAGTTCTCTCACTCTAAGACCTGTCTTGGCCAGTGTACTTTTCATCCTGTCAAGGTCATGCTTGAAACTGTAGAACACCAGTGCCGATTTCCCGTTAAGTTCCTCCACCAGTTCCATGAACCTCTCAATCTTGCACTTATGGATTTCATGCACATCTTTTTTTTCGTCATACACGGCTCCGTTACTTAACTGTAAGAGTTTATTCGACAGTGCCGCCGCATTTGCGACTGTTATTTCTTCAAGACTGTTAAGCTCCAGTATCATCTGCTTTTCAAGTTTCTCATACTGTTTCCTTGCTTTCGCATCAAGTTCCACGCTGACTATATTGTCCACCACGTCAGGCAGTTCAATGTAATCTTCCGCTTTCATGGACACACATATGTCAGCTATCCTGTCCATGATTGACTTGTCTGAACCCTGCTTGAGTTCGTATTTGCCGTACGGATCACTCCTGCTCCTGTAAAAATTGAAGTACCTATCCCTGAATACCGTTATGTTTTTTCCGAGCCTCTCACCCTGGTCCAGCAGGTAAATCTGTGCCCATATATCCTTAAGACCATTCGGTGCGGGAGTTCCAGTAAGCCCTACGAGTCTCTTAATCTTACCCAACACAAGCTTAAGTGCCCTGAACCTCTTGGCCTGTTGATTCTTAAAACTTGAGAACTCGTCTATGACCACCATGTCAAACGGCCAATCGTTCCTGTAATAGTCCACAAGCCATGGTATGTTCTCCCTGTTGATCACGTATATATCGGCAGGGGTGTTCAGTGCATTAATCCTTTTCTTTTCCGAACCCAGTACTGCTGAGAATTTAAGGAGCTTCAGGTGGTCCCATTTTTCTGCCTCCCTGAACCATGTGCTTTCTGCAACCTTTTTCGGTGCTACGACAAGTACCCTGCTGACCTCGAACATGTTAAGCTTAAGTTCATCTATGGCCGTAAGAGTTATTATCGTCTTTCCCAGCCCCATGTCAAGCAGAAGTCCGACTTTTTCAGTATTTACAACTTTATCAATGCAGTACTTCTGGTAATTATGTGGCTTGAACTTCACTTTCCCTTCCTCCTTCAATTTCCAGTATCTCTTTTATTTTTTCCCTTGAATCTGCAACATACACCCTCTGTCCGTACGCCCTTATTTTCTCAATCTGCCTATCTTGTAAAGGTCTCGTTGTTTTCCCTGTTGCCTTGAGTTCCACAAAAAATGCTGTTCCATTCGGCAGAAGGCATAGCCGGTCCGGTACTCCCGCATGCCCGGGACTCACAAATTTATACGCAGTACCTCCCAGTTTTTTCACTTCAGATACTAGATATTTCTCGATTATACTTTCCAACATTTTTTTTTTTCCTCTTTTCATCTTTTTTAAAAACTACAACAATCCGAAATCCTATATATATATCTATATAGGCGTATTAGGTATATTAGGTATTATATATATATGCCTAATATACCTATTTTATATATTTATATATAAAGATTGTAGTTTGTAGTTATTTATATAATATATTATTAATTTTACTGGATTTTCGGTTACTACAAAGTATAACTACAACCCGACAACAAACTACAAAACCCTATTTTTCTAAGGAACTACAAAGTTTTGACTTTTCTCTAAAAACTACATTATTTTGTAGTTCTCCTTTTGAACCCTCTTTGTTGGCCGAAATCACCGAATTTACGCGGTGTTTTTAAACGTTCCCATCCTTTCATGGAACCCATTATGGAATTTACGTTTGCACTGTCAGAATTCTTAATGTATTCCCTTCTCATTCCGAAACATTCGACCAGTATTTCCAGGGCGCACACCCTGTCCCTCGGTACTGTTTTTATTCCTGATTTGTCAAAGCCTTCAAAATAATAATTTTTTCTTTTCTGATGATTCCAGCTATGCCAGTCTTCGGGTACTTCCTTTTCAAGAAACTCCATTATTTCCCCTTCCTTGACATCTTTCACCCTGTGATTTTCCTGTTTTTCGTCTGCGATGATTTTTGCTTCACCGCTCAAGTCCAGTTCACATCCCGTGATATAGTAAAAATACGCCTCCGCCCATATCTGATCCCTTTCGGCATCAAGGTCTTTCCATATACTCTTCTTAGGTTCCATAATTCCTACTTCAACAGGCCAGAATCTCCTGTTCCCAGTCCTGTCCCTTAAAAACTCATAGTCGTTCGATGTTCCGAAGAACACACATCTTCTCGGATATTTCTCCGTTCTTCTCCCATATGCTTTCCTGTAAATATCATCAGTTTTACTTAAAAACTGTTTGATTAAATCCGTTTCATTCTTAGTAAACGCTGTCAGTTCTCCCAGTTCATTAATCCATGTACCCTGTATCATTTCCGCCGCTTCTTTCCCTGCAAAAGTCTGCAGGCTGTCCGAGTACCACTTCCCTCCAAGTTTGGCAAGGAATGTGCTTTTCCCTATCCCCTGCGGTCCTGTAAAGATCGGCATGTAATCATATTTAATGCTCCCTTCGACCGCCCTTGCAACGGCGGCCGTAAGCGACACCTTCATGACTTCCCTTGTATAAATGTTATCTTCCGCACCTAAATAATCAGGCAGAAGCTTTTCAATTCTTTCTTTCCCGTCCCATTTAAGGTTCCCGAGGTATTCGGCCACGCTGTTGAACCTATTCTTATATGATGCAAGTAACAGGGCATCATATATTTTATTCTCTCCTGTAAGCCCGAACCTTTTCTCAAGGTAGTTTCTGACCCCGCTGTCGTCAAGGTCTTCGTACTGACGCATTTCATCTTTTCTGTTCCATGGAACAGCTCCTGTGACCATTCCTCTGTTCGTAAATTCGTCTATTGCGAATTTGCCTTTAAGGCTCACATCATTTTCCAGCACTATCAGCATGTTGTTTATCGACTTTACGAATGCACCGTTTTCATGCTGAGCAAGTTCATTCATCCATGACAGGTCAATATCACTTTTACCTTCTTCAAGCACACCGAAGTCATCAGATGCGGTGTATCTCTCCATGTTAACGATGGACGCTACCTCCTCAATACTTCTCGCGAACTTTGACATTTCAACGAATGAGGGGAACCTGTTCGCAGGAGTACCTTCCTTCACATCCGCGTCCATGTCTGCGAACTTGTGGAGTCTTACCATGTCGAATGCATTACACAGCTTACCTCCCGCGGGGTCAGTGGCATGGTGCGAGTATACGAAGACGTCGTCATAAATTACAGCTCCTCCATAAGTGCTCCCCTGGGTATAGGTCATTCTTTTTCCATCATCAGATATGTCGTACTCTTCCGGAATAAACTTTTCCACAGCTTCAGCTATGGTGAAAGTTTTACAGAAAGCTCCTATTATTCCTGATTTTTCAAGAGGATTTTCCTGTTTTTTAAGCATCTTTTCTGCCATTTTTTCCGTTCCCGGAACCTGTGGCCACTCCGTCATGTTCTTCCAGTCATCATACGTTGCGAGGATTCCGTCAACTGACAGAGGAGCCTTTTCAAGGTTGAACTTGTACACATACCTGCTGTCCACAGAACAGCTTGCCCAGAACATCAGCCTTGCAGGTTCAAAGGTGGTAGGGTCGCACATGGCCATACCTATCATCTGAGCCACTTTCCTTGCCACGGGCTCATATTCATCGGGGGACATGCTCCTGTCTGTCACGATAATAACCCTTAACCTTGGCCTGCTCTCCATGTGCTTACGCGTGCTGTACACGGCGTAGGACATGTTAAGGCTTTCAACTTTATTAATAACTTCTTCGGTCTTGCCTGGTTCTATGTTGTCAAGGTCTAATGTTATTAAGTCCCTTGACAGCAGGTTCACGTTTTTTCTTATACCGTCCTTGAGCTTTCCCGCAACAAAGCCCCCGACGTCCTTAAGCTCATCCTGTTTCGCCTTTGGCAGTTTCAGGAAGTCTTCAAACTTTTCGGCAGTCCTTGTCGGTGTTTCAAGCCTCTTGACGAACTCGCTCCATAAAAGCTTTTCTGTTTTCCATCTTGTCTCCTTCCTGCTACCTGCAGTACTTATCACTATTTCCCTGTTGTACATTTTTACCTCCTTCCTAATCTTTTTTATAATATTCCGTTTCAAATCCGTCTGCTCTCAGTATCAGCCCTTTAGCCCATCTGAGTTCTTCTCCCATCAGGTCGCACACTTCCTCTACAGTGACGTCCATCGGGGCTTCCAGCACAACTTCATCGTGTATGTGCATTACTATCTTATAGCCTTTATCGGTCAGTTTAAGAATTGTTGCGGCGAGACAGTCACGGGCTATTGCCTGCACGATGTTCTCCACAAGCTTTCCCCCATAAGTTTCGGCAGTTTCCCATTTGCCTGAAACCTGATTCGGTGCCTTATAGGTGATTACCGTTGCACCCCAGCTGTTCTCCCTTGTTCCAGGGCTTACATAGTGGAGCTTACGGCCACTCGGAAGGGTTACCGTCAGGAAGTCGAGCCCTTTTGCAAGATCTCCTTCCCTTGAAAAAAGTATTCCGTTTACTGCCTGTCTTGTTCCGTTAAGCACCACTTCTGCGGCCGCATTTCCTACGGCATACCACAGGTCAACTATTCTCTTATTTGAATTTCTCCACATTCTGACAATTTCAGGAAGTTCCTCCTCAGTAAGTCCCATATTAATCGCACCCATGGCCATAAGGGCTCCGCTTGACCCCTGATAGCCGAGTGCAAGTTCCGCAACCTTCCCTTTCTGTCTTAAGTGGTAGTTCTCCTTGCCCTTCGCAATTGTTGATATGTCCACACCGAACATCTGTGATGCCGATGCCTCATAAATTTTCCCGTGAGTCCTGAACACATCAAGTCTCCACTGTTCGCCTGCAAGCCATGCGATCACTCTTGCTTCTATTGCGGAAAAGTCGGCGATTACAAATTTTTTTCCTTCCTCCGGAACAAATGCCGTACGTATTAACTGCGACAAGGTATCAGGTATATTGTCATACAGTATGTCTAAAGTCAGCAGGTCTCTTCTTTTTACCATGTTCCTCGCATCATCAAGGTCTGACAGATAGTTCCTAGGCAGGTTCTGTACCTGTACAAGTCTTCCAGCCCACCTTCCTGTACGGTTGGCACCATAGAACTGCAGAAGTCCCCTCACCCTTCCATCTTCACAGAGGGCATCTTTCATGGCCACATATTTCTTCGTGCTTGTTTTACTCAGTTCCTGCCTTATTTCAAGCACTCTTTTTACGTTCCCTTCAGTTTCTCCAATAAGATTTTTAACTGTTTCCTTCTGAAGATTTTCGGCATTTACGCCTTTATCTTTTAACCATTTCAGTAGTTGCACTGTACTGTTAGGATTCTCAAGTCCTGTCAGTTCCTTTGCCTCGTTCAGCAGATATTCATTCCAGGTGTCACTCACGAACAGGGCACTTTCAACAAGCTCACTGTCCACTTTTATTCCTTCGGCATTCATTCTGACATCAGTATGCCACAGTTTCCATTCAAATTTTGGAAGTTTTATCCCTTCAAGTTTTTCCTTTATCGACATTTCTGCCACCACGTCCTGCCTGTTGTACTCCTTATACAGCTCCCACTTCTCAGGCTCGTGATGTGGCATGTTCCTTGTTCTTCCGCCGTTCCTCTTCGTAGGTTTGCATGGAACGGAGAAAAGCTTTATAAGAGCCTTACCTGTTGCGGATTTTTTCTTATCATTTTCAAATCCCATTGCCTTCCCGACCTTGTCCAGTCCTCCCGGATAACCGGCATAATACGCATGTATCATGGTACATCTCCACTGTTCAAGATTAGTTTCATACCCCGCCTGGTTAAGGCAGTACCATTCAAAAGCCGCATTATATGCCCTTAGCTCAGTTTCCCCGTCATTGAGCATTTTAACAACTTCCTCCGGCACTGCATCACCTTGTGCAAGGTCAATCACTTCAACGGGCGACCCGTTGAGCGAATAGGCAAAAAGAAGGATTTCAAAATCCGTACTCTGTGCATACTTATACAGTCCTGTCTTTGAAATATCTTCACTGCTGTAAGTTTCAATATCTATGTTCAGTACATTCATTCGTTATCCTTCCTTTTTAATTAATATAGTTCTTCATCCTCAACCGGAGCGAAGTCCTGCTGAGCCGTTCTTCCTCCTGCAAGCGGTTCTCCGTCCGACACTTTCTGTACGTTCCCCAGTCCTGCACCTATTCCTTTTTTCCCTGTGAACATGTAAGGGAAAAAGTTGACTGTGACATTTGCGTAGATTCCGCTGTAAATTTCAGACTGGTCCATTATAGGATTCACATACTTGTCCACTACCTGAGGCGGATAATCCGTTTTTGCTGATGCTGTAAATACCCAGTGACCTTTGCACTCAGGTCCGAAAGGCTCCCCGTTCTGTTTTACCCCGTCACCGTCCCATATAGGAGTTGGTACGTGCGGAGGTTTTACTCCGTTCCATTTTTCAGCTGTTCCTATCTTTATCGCCTCCGCAATTGCGGCATCTATTTTCTGCTTTGCGGCCGTATCTGATTTCGGTACAAGTATTGTCGTGCTATATTTTTCTTCCGCCCCCGGAGTTGCTGCATGTGGTTTAAACAAGTGTACAAAGCTTAGTCTTCCTCTTACGTTTATTCTAGTGTTCTGATTTTTTTCCATATATTATCATCCTCTCTTAATCTATTATTTTTTCAAATTCATCTTCTACATTAATAACATCATTTACATACGGAGCCCTTTTATCCGACTCCATTACAAGTGTAGGCTTACCCTTAGGCTTTACTATCAGTTCGCCCACATAATCATTAAAATCTTTCTTCCCTATTGTCCCTTCAAGCTGGCTTAATGTAAGCATCTTACGTTCATACATCAGCTCTTCGGCTATCCCCTTGTCTTTCAGTATCTCAAATGCCTTTTCCGTATCCGAGAACGTTCTCACCGACCTTCCTTCGACAAGCTTCCACCCCGGAACTGATTCACCTTTCAGGATTGCCTGCTGGCAGTAGTTCTCAATGTCCTTGACCCATTTCACGATATCCTGTGCCCTTTTAAGAATGTCGCCCATTTCGGCATTACTTAAGATATTACCTTTAAGCTTCATATCAGTTTCAAGTTCCATGTTCATTTCAGCCCTTGCCTTGCAGACTGCTTTCGCCCTGCAGAACGTACATTGTCCCGGGACAAAATCCCCTTCGGCATTAAATGCCCTTTTGGCGTTAGGTTTAACTTCTTTTTCCGCCCATTCCACGAGTTCCTCTGCCGATATTTCCCACACCGAGATGCTGTCCAGTCTCGGCTGTACAATACCCATATTCACCGTTACTATGTCCTCGAACAGTGAGTATTCGAGGAATGCACCTAACGAGTAGAGCATAAGCTGTGGATTATTTTCCGCAAATACAGGCACACCTTTTCCATACTTCAAATCCCTTACGTATAAGGTCCCATCATATACCGTTACAAAGTCACATGTCCCGAATCCTTCGGGCACATATGCACTGAAATCCACTTTCTTCTCGATTGATGCCACGGCGGGTTTATCAAAGGACATCATAAGCTCCTTTATATGCTCGAGATAGGCATCCGTATAGGAATCCATTTCCTGCTTATACAGTTTATTCGCCTTAAGTTTCTTCAATCTGCTGTTGTAAGTCCGTGCACCCATCGGGCTTGTGTATTTTGTCAGCTTGAGTTCCGAAATCTCATGTGCCAGTGTCCCCTCCTCGGCATATTCTGAAGTTGTTTCGGGGAACAGTTCCTCAAGCCTTGCACTTGGATTGCAGTTCATCCATCTTGACGCCCCGCTTGCCGAAAGCAGGGCATGATCCCTTTCCTTGTGGTTCATCATATTCTCACCCCTAGTTCCCGCAAATCATTTGCAAATGCATCATACAGCTTAGGGTCAAGTTCTGTCAGTTTTGACAGGTTATATTTCCCTTTTATTAATTTGGCGACCTCTGAGCCTAGATTCATCGTTGAAGCCTCATGACATCCCGCCTTGAGCTGGTCGTAGCTCCACCCCTGTGTTTCTGCCGTAGAAGCTTCTGCTTTTTTAGGTTCTTCCTCCTTCGGAGTTTCTTTTGGGGTTTCTACATTTTTAACAGGGGATTCTTCCTTTTTCTCAGGCTCCACTTTTACATCGTTCGTCTGCCAGTCTCCTGTTTTTATTTCTGTTTCCACCTTTTCAGGCTCTTTTATTTTCCCAGCTACTGAAGCTGCTATGTTCTGTACCGGATTATTTTCCAGTCCTGTTAGTGCTTTTGAAAAATTTTCTATTACTTTTTTACTTCCTTCTTCAATTTCAAATAAAACCTTTATTTCCATTATTATCTCCCTCCATTATCTTTTACATATTCCTCGGACGGTATCCACTCAATGTTGTCAAGCAGACTATGGGTGCTTGACCTTATTCTGATAGGCACTCCGTAATCCTTTTCATTTTTTATTATTTTCTTCGGTAATCTGAGTTTTTCCATCTGTCCTCCTAAAATATTATTCTCTTAACGCAAGTGGCATCAGCAGATATATCCACTTACTGTCGGTTTCTCCCCTTACAAGCACTGCATTTCTTTCGTTCGACATTTCCATGACGGTCAGGCTGTCCTTAGACTTATATAAATAGTCCGCCAGAAATCTTAAGTTCAGTGAGATTTTTAAGTCTTCCCCTGTCTGCACTGTGTCAATTGTGTCTCTGTACTCAACGGCAAACCCATCTTTCGCCTTTATTGTCAGCCTGCCTCCCCGGAAGTCAAGTATACCTCCGTTTTTCGCCTCCTTGTTGTATTTCGCAACTGTAAGCCCTTTTCTGAGCGATACGTGAAATACTTTCGTGTTCAGAAGCACCTTTTTGTCATTTTTTAGTCCCTTGATTATCGTTTTATAATCAGGAAACGAAAGCTTAACCGGTTCTGTCCGTATGTTGACGCTTCCAAGTCTGAAATTGATTTTTCCACTGATATCCGTCATTACCAACACCGTTTCTTCAACCCCCTGTATTTTTGACTTCAGGGCTTTGATTAATCCTTTTACCGCTTTCAAGGGGATACTGGCAGATAATTGCCCCTGAGGTTCCGTTATTTCTGTTTCGCACATGGCCAGTCTGTAGGTGTCCGTTCCAACGGTTGTAAGTATACTTTCTTCCGTTTCCAGTCTCACACAGTTTACCGCGAAGTTCTCGGGGTCACATGATGCTGAAAATTCTACTTTTTCCAAAGCTTCTTTAAGTTCCACTCTTTTTATTTTGAATTTCAACGCTTCTACAGAGTCCTCTTTAAATCCCGGATTGTACTCATTTAAAGGTATTTCAGACGTGTAATTTTTTGCCGTAATTTTTATTTTGTAATCATAAGCTTTAATTAATATCTCAGTATCAGGAGCCTGTTTTATTGCGGTCTTGAACATCTTACAAGGTATGGCCACCTTTCCTTCTTCCTCCACATGCCCGTTAATTCTGACTT
Source organism: Leptotrichia sp. oral taxon 215 str. W9775 (assembly GCF_000469505.1). NCBI lineage: Bacteria > Fusobacteriati > Fusobacteriota > Fusobacteriia > Fusobacteriales > Leptotrichiaceae > Leptotrichia > Leptotrichia sp. oral taxon 215. The sequence goes on from NZ_KI272838.1 coordinate 62,462, forward strand.
TTGCACATGTCTCGGAGTCAGAAGTAAAGATTTCAATTCTGTTATTTCCGTCTGTTCTGATATGGACATACTTAAGATGTTCCATGCATGCCCTCTCGGTGCTTATGAAATTCTCAGCTATTTCGACTGCACCGAGAAGTTCCTTTTTTAATATTTTTAATTCCATATTGATTTTTCCTTTCGTTAGTGCTATACTTTTATTGTTATACTTTTATAATCAGTCGATATTGCCAGTATCGGCTTTTTTCTTTTTTAAACCATAATTTTTATTAATATATCTCAATGCTTTTTTCTGATATTTTAATGGGAGTTCTTTAAATTTTCTAAGTAATTCTAATCCAGCTTCAGGCAAATCATGATATACTTTTATATCTGCATAATGTAATTTCCCGTTGATACCTACTGGTACATTTTTTAAAAGTCTTGTTTCTGTTTTCATTATTAATCACCTTCCTTTCCATCTCTATAAAGTTCATCTAGGATCATATAGTAATCCTCTTCTGTTTCGTAGTAAATTCCTTCAATTTCGGGCATTTTTAGTCACTCTCCTTTCTTAACTATTCCAATACTCCTGCATATTCATCTAACATCGAATTAAGTTCTTCTTTTTTTACCTGAAAATCTGTAAAAAATGCTGAACTTTTTGTAAAATGTTTGTTTTCTTTAGTGTGTAAAAATCCATTTGGAATTAGTAATATGTAAGAGTTTTCTAATTTATCTTCTTTGTTTCTATTTTTCTCATTTTCTAAAAAAATCACATATAAATCTGCACTTCCGTTGCATCTTGCAGTCCAGTGTCTCGCTTTCGATTCTTTACTTCTGCGACTTCTATAGCACGAACTGAATTTTACATCTATTGTTATATTTTTATACATAAAATCATACTTTGGATTATTTACTTGCCAGTACTTGTTAGCATCCACCGCTGTAGGCACAAGCTTCTGAAAATATTCCTCTGCTTTTCCTCCAAGCCTTGCACTTTCACTTCCATATTTTATTTTATCCTGTATTTTTAATACACCACTTGATAATAGCTTTATATGTGCCACTAATGTAGGTAATCCACTTTCTTTTACAGCCTGATGGAAATTCCCGCATTCCTTGTATATTTCCACAATATCTTTTTTCATTTTTTCACCTCCAGTCTGTATCCATTTTTTTCCGCTGTTTCCAGCCATTCTTTAAAACTTAGAACCATTAAATTTTTCATACCCAACAAGTTTTTTAAATGCGATTTTACAGGATAGAAGAATTTTCTTTCCATAATGAACTTGTTATTTTTATACAAAATATATTTCATTTTTTAGTCACTCTCCCTTCTTAATTTTATAGATTTTGTTCATAACTTTTACTACGTTTAATCCCGTTTTTGTGAGTTCCGAATCCTCGGAAATCAGTCTTCGTCTGTTCAGCATCAGCAGTTCCGCTTTTGATACGAGTAACAGATTATCAATGCTGAGGTTCAGTTTGTTACCGTCTGCAAATATGATGGAATGTTTCTCCGGAATAGGCCCGTTTACCTCTGCCCAAATAAGCTTATGCTTGTATTCCCACACGTCAGGCTCCGCTATTTTTGTCTTAACGTATCCGTCAGTGGTTATCGCATCCTCGCCGACTTTCATTTTATTGTGAGGAGTAGCCCCTTTTCTGAACGTTGTTCTGTTACCTGTTCCGGGATACTTTTTCCCTTTATTGTGCGGAGTGATTCCTTTTTTAAAACGTCCAGTCAGTCCGGTTGAAATTCCATGATTTCTCAATATCCCCTTAAGTTTTTTCGCATTTATCTGGTACTCAAATTTTTTGTTGAACATTTCCACAATTTCGTGATAGTGCCTCCCGGGTGCGATTTCCCGGATATAGTCAAGTTCCTCTTTGGTGTACCGTCTCGGTGCTTTTTTAATCATTTCCTATCCCTCCAACATCTTAGGGAGCTGTAAGTCCGCGTTCAGTCCCTCGTCCTTAAGCTTTATCGCCCTCAGGACAGTGTTGGCGTTGTCGATTATTGTTGATGCGACCTTTACGACCGCCTCCGACCTGGCCACTTCCACGTTCAGCTTTTCCTGTGTCATTTCCTCGTCACTGAGGCGTTCCAGCTGTGCAAACAGGTGATTGTTAAGGTCTTTTAATGTGTTCTGCATATCCTTCTTCCTCCTTAGTCCCATTTTGTTTCCTTGAAGTACATGTAAGTAACCGCAACAAGTGTTACCCATAAGCCGTGCACTACCACTTTAACAACTATGTCGTCAGTAAATGATTTTGTCTGATTAAGTATCAGAGCTGTTATAAATATGCCGTACCATATCAACGCTTTTTTAGTTTTCATTGTCATTTCCTATCCCTCCTTTTTTAATCATATCCATCGCTATATTATTTGCCAGCGAATGTACTAATTTTGTCACGTCATCCCCGTTCACGATTATGACAGGGAAGTTCCCATATTTCATGTAGTGTTCCACGGCCTCCTCGGGTATGTGGTAGTCCCATCCGCCCCTTGGTCTTGAGGGAGAAGGGGATACTGTCTGAATTGCCGTTCCGAACTTATATCCGCCACGCTGTAATCCGATTCTTACAGCTGATTCAGATTTGTGGATACGGTTGGAACATTCTTTAATGGTTAGAGTTTTCATATTTCCAAGATCCTTTCGTTTCGATTTTTATCCTTTCAGGGTATAATAATTCTGAAAGGAGGTGTTTCTGCTATGAATTACCGTTCTGCTGAATGGATGCATGAACGTGTTGTAAGTACCATCAATGATTTTGAAAAAGATATCAGGGATGATGAGCAGGCGAGCATAGTAATTTCGTCATTTGCAAACAATCCCATTTTAATCAATGATGTGGGCTACTGGAATCCTGACATCATAATTTTTGACGGTGTACTGGTTTCCGATGGTTCGACTGTTCAAGTGCTTCAGCACACATCTCAGTTAAATCTCTGTCTGATAGCTTCAAAACGTCGAGACCCTGAGAGGCCAAGACGTAAAATTGGATTTTCTGTTGACTCTCAAGAAGACTGATAATCCTGTCAAGTTTACCGTTCAGTAACTCCAACTGCTGAGCGGTTTCTTTCTTTTCCATTCCCTAATCACCTCTCTTTCCTGCTGACATCCGCTCCGAATAAAGTTATTTTCATGGGGTCACCTCGCTTTTTTAGATATTTTGTTTATTTTAACTAAACTTTAGAGGTAAAAAAATAAGATGATATATCAATTCTCTCTATTTCAAGAATTGTACAAACATTCTCTATTTCAGTTTGAGTGAAATCAACTTCATCGTTAAGTTTCTTACTCAGAGTAGCTTTTGAACAATTCAATTTCTCAGCTAAAACATACTCATTTTTTAACTTTTCTTTTATTCTACCTCTTAATAAAGAGTAATCTCTCATATCCCACCTCCAAATCAAGTTTATTTTAACTAAACATATGATACCACCATTTTTTTAACTTGTCAATACTTTTTTTTATTTTAAATAAACTTTTTTATTAAAAAGTTGATTTTTCTTAAACAATGGGGTATAATATATCAATAAAATCTAGGAAGGAAAATCTAAATATGGGAAACAAAGTTGATTGCCATATAAGAATTAAAGAGGCTATGGAATTGAGAAATTTGAATCAGTCAGATATAGTTGAAAGAACAAATATAAAAAAATCTGCACTGAGTCAATATATTAGTGGAAAAATAACTCCGAGACAAAACGCAATTGATGAATTATCAAAAGTTTTAAATGTATCAGAACCATGGTTGATGGGGTATGATGTTCCGATGAAAAGAACAGTTTTAAAAAAAGAAACTCAGAAATCAAAAACAGATGATGTTGTTCTCACACCAGAACAGGAAGCAGAGCTACAGTACATAATTGAACATAATATGCTATTTTTCAAACGTAATAAAATGGATGAGGATGATGCTAAGAAACTGGCTGATATTTTAAGAGAATTCTATATCGAAACATTAGAGCAGAAATAAAATTTTAACGGGAGAGAAGAAGATCAATGAAGAAAAAGGAAATTTTTGAACTTGCCAAAAAGCTCGCAACGGAATACCGCTCCGACCCGAAAAGATTGGCGAAAGAACTCGGAATTGTGGTGAAATATCGTTCTTTTAACAATCATTCAGGAAGCTGCATAAGAATGAATGGAAAACAATTGATAGTAATCAATACTAGGATGTCCACACTAAAACAGTTGTTCGTTTTGGCACACGAAATTGCCCATCTTCTACTACATCCGTATGAAGCTACTATTATCAGATATTTCAGTTTTTCTGAGTCTAAAATAGAGTTTGAGGCTAACTATTTTGCAGTTGTGTTTTTCAGTGAGTCAGAAATAGAATTTGAAGAAGATGAAGAAATAAAACAATTAATCAACAACATTATATTATAAAGGAGTGATTTTAAAATGGCAAAGAAGATTGTCGGAGAAGACGGAAAAGTATATTATGAAAGGAAACCAATCTATAAAAGATGGTGGTTTATCCTGCTGGTTATCCTGATTATCTTAGGAATTATAGGTAGCAGAGGAAGTAAAAATGAAAATAGTTCTTCGGGTACAAAAACAGCAGAATCAAAAAAGGAAGAAGTTAAAACTTTTAAAATAGGAGATATGGTCAATACCGAAAACATAGAACTTACCGTAAATGACATATCATCTGTCAAAAAAGTTACTGACGACAGCGGTTATCTTGAATACAAACCTGACGGAGAAGACAACAGATTCATAATTCTGCATGTTACAATTAAGAATATAGCCAAGGAAATGATTTCCCTTGATTCAAGTAGTTTTCAACTATATTCAGGCGATGTTCAGTATTCACCTACTATGGTTATGGTCAAAGATGGATTAAACCTCGATGGAATCAATCCAGGAGTGCAGATTAAAAGAAGAATATTCTTTGATGTGCCTAAAGATGTGGTAGATGCTAAAAACTTAAAATTAAAATTAGGAAGTAATATATTTTCCCAGACAGGCGGACATCTTGAAATAGACCTTTCAAAATAAATAATCTCGATATAATCTCGAGATAATAAATCTAAATAAAAAAGGCCCTGCGACCAACAGGACCTTGAAAATATGTGTGATATAACACAACATACTCTAACCAGTATTAAGTATATCACACAAACCTTTAAAATACAATACAAGGAGTGTGATTTTTTTTATGCGAAAACCGAATGGCTACGGAACAGTAGCAAAATTAAGCGGAAAAAGGAGAAGACCGTTTGCGGTAAGGATTACGGCGGGTTATACGGACGAAGGGAAACAGATATACAAGTATCTTGGATATTATGCGACAAGGAAGGAGGCGGAATATCAGCTTTCACTTTACAATGCGAATCCATATGACATTAATTTGAAAAATCTAACTTTTAAGGATGTCTATAAAAGATTTTATGATGTAAAGAAAAATACAGGGACAAGTGAAAAAAGACTGAAAGCATACGAATCATTCTTTAAGAAACTTGCACCGCTTTACAATATGAAAATGGTAGACATTAAAACTCCGCATCTGCAGACATTATTCGACACATTTACTGAATTTTCTCCGCTGTATGTGAGAGAATTAAAATCTTTCGCGGGCTTGGTTTACAAGTATGCGATGGAAATTGACGTACTTGACAAGGATTATACAAGATTTCTTAAACTTAGAAAATTTAAAAAACTGAGAAAAAATAGTATATTTACTGCTGAAGAACAACAAAAACTATGGGATAACATTGAAACCATTCCAGGAACAGATATCCTATTAATATTAATTTACACAGGTTTCAGGGTAAATGAACTGTTATCTGTGAAAAAAGAAAAAATAGATCTGGAAAACTGGACTGTGACATCAGGATCTAAAACAGATGCAGGAAAGGAAAGAGTAGTTCCGATACATCACAGGATACAGCCCTTGATTATCAGATATATGCAGACAGATGGAGAGTATCTTATTCCGAACCACAACTTTAAATCTCATATGAACTATTCCAGTTTCAGAAGATATTTTTCTCAAATTTTAGAAAAACTGGAAATGGATCATACGATACACGATACAAGATACACATTCATTACATCTCTGAGAGAAGTGACTGACAACAACGCCGCTATTACAAGCATTGTCGGACACACTAATATACAGATGACGGATAAATATACTTTAACTAATATACAAAAAATGAGACAGGAAATAGACAAAATAAATTAATTTCCTGCCTCCTCAATGGAGTATTTTTTTGTATATTCCGTGTATATTATAGGTTAAATTTTTGATGTTCCCACACATCATTTTAATTTTAATTTAACTAATTAAAATACATAGAACACAGTAAAATCAATGCTTTCAAATACTCCGCGATTAAAATATTAAACTGTAACCAGTCTTTACTTTACATGATTTCACATCGCCTGAATTTATGACTGCCCTGAACTCCCATTTCTTATTTTTTTCAAGGGAATCTATTGTATCGACAGCATCTCCAATTTTATCTCCCTTTTTATCAAAGCACGGAACTTCCAGTTTTACATTTTTTTTGCTGCTTCCGTTATGTGAAAGAAATCCAGTTACAACTGTTGTATTTCCGTCATTTTCAACCTTCGCCTTGGCAAATTTATATTTTACACCTTTGGCATTGATTTCCCCTTCGTTTCCACCAATTATTCCACCTATAATATTTCCCGTTGTTTTAATTGCCGCTCCTGCTACAGTTCCCGCCGCCTTTATTGTCTCACCTGCAATACTTCCTGCCGCACCGATCACTCCGCATGAAGAAAGGATTAGGACAGAAGTTACTATCATTATTATTTTTTTCATATTTCTCATCCTTTCATTTTTTCAAAATATCCTACCATAACTATTGCATATTTTCATTTTTTTACCAATAGATAAAACTTAAATATATGTTATTATTTAATTATTGCTATCCTAGAACTTCATAATTTTTAATGCCCTGTTTTTTATTTTATTCAACAGTTCCTTTTCTTTTGTTAAATACCTTTTATCCTCCATGCTTTCAGGATATATTCCCTTTCTATTCAATTCTTCTATAAGAGTTTTCATTGTAGATTCAGGATTTTTGAAATATCTGCTTCCTCTTATTCTTATAAATTCCCATCCACAACGTTCTAAAACATTCTGACGTTCCATATCTTCCCTTATCTGTTCTTCAGTACTATGCCATTTTTCGCCATCACATTCTATCGCCACTTTTTTATCCTGAAAAAGTGCAACCATATCTATTTTGTACAACCCTGCTTCCCATTGCTGTTCTATATGGTATCCCTCCGATATTAAGTATTTTGCTATTTTTTCTTCAAAAACCGATTCTGAATTTTTTTCCATTTCTTCAGTTAAAAGCATTTCCTTAGGACTGCTGACATATTCCAGAAATTCTTTTCTAATATCTCCTGTTTTTAAATCATTATCAACATCCAGGGAATTAACTACCCACATCTGATTTCTAGCCCTGCTCGCCGCAACATTGTATCTTTTCTTTCTTGCTGATTCAGTTCCATCAGTCATCACTCTTAAAGGCACTTCTCCTGAATTACTGTCAACCATTGTAAGGAATATGACATCTCTTTCATCTCCTTGAAAATGACTTGAATTTCCACATAGAATATCATGTTTTTCTATATCTGTCACATCTATTTTTTCCACTATCATTTTCTGAATGAGATCAGACTGTTCATCCCCCAAAAGAGAAATTACTCCAAAAGAACTGTCAGCATATTCTTTCATTTCCATACATGCTTTAATTAAAGATACAACTGTTTTAGCTTCGAGTTCATTTATTTTCCTTTTCTCATCCCTCATCCCTGGAACCTTATAATTTATGACTGCCGGTTTCAAATCCGATGATCCCGACTCTCTCAAAGGCTTTATTTTCAAATCATAGGAAGTTTTATTGCTATACCCTATTATTTCAGGAACACATCTGAAATGTTCCTTCAACATCAGTGGACGGTATGTTGTTGCAGCTACTGAGTAAAGTGAAGAATTTAATCCATATAAATCATCATTGATGATTTTTCCTTTTATATATTTTTCTCTTAATGAATTTACTTTTTCAACGCTTACTCCTATATCCAATGGACTTACCTGCTTATCATCTCCCACAATAATAACCTTTTTTGCCATATATAGAAGCACTAATGAACTTATATCCGACTGGCTGGCTTCGTCTATGATTATAACATCAAATTTATTTTCTGCAGGATTCAAAGTATCAATTACTTTATTCATTGGCATAATCCAGGCCGGAACGGCTTTCTGACAGATATTCATTTTTTCTTTTGCCTGCTTTCTATATAATGAAGCATTTTTCCCTGTCCCTTTTCCTATTTTCTGTATTGTCTGCTCCCAACCTCTTAACGCCTGACTTACCATTAAATTTTCTTTTTTTTCAATAAAATGCAGCACATGATACCATGATTTCTTTTCAACTAGTTCCAGCGTCGCCTTTTTTATATTTTCCCTTTTTTCAAGAGCTTTCCTTTCTAAATCTTCATATGGCTCTTTTTCCAGCTTTTCCAATTCCTGTGAAAGCTGTTTCCATTTCCACACTTCACATATATCTTCAATTTCTTTAATTTTACCATTCTTTAATTCTTCATACCATTTGAAAGCAGTTTTATTTATTCTTTCCAGTATATCTTCCCTTTTCTTGTAATATTCCTGCTTAGCTGATAATATTTCCAGCTGCTTCAAATTTTTTGAATATTCTTTTACTTCTTCATTGACTACTGCATTTTTTATTTTTTCATCAAGTATAGAGTCTTTTTTTGTTATATTTTTTATTTTTTCAGTATACAGCGAATATTTTTCTTCCTTTTCTGATAATTTTAAGGCCTTACTTCCAATTTCCATTGCTTTTTCAATGTTTTTTGCAGAATTTAATATATCCTTTATTTCCTCCATTGAAATATTTGTTTCCTTAAAAAGACAATTTTTATTTATTCCAAGATTTTCAATATTTTTTAAGAGTTTAGCCTTTTCCTTATAATTCCAGTTAAGAAAATATTCTATTTCCTTTACAGACTCAAAAGCGTAATCAATAAAACTTCCACCTAAAGAATCTGCTGAAATTCCTCCATTATTTTCTATAAGCTCCTTCCAGCTTTCTTTAAGTTCCTTTTCCTGAATAAGTAAATTAAAATATTCTAAAAGAAGATCACATTCTGCAACATCTTTTACTGTTTCTTCATTTAAAGTTATTCTGCTTCCAATTCTATTTTTTGCTTTTTTTACATTCAAACCAAACATAAGGCCAGGATTATTAAAAGCATTTTTAAGTTCCTGAATCATTTTTACAGCATCAGGAAGAGCTATTCCTGAAAAATCAATTCTTTTCTTAAATAACTTTGGTCTCAGATTATTTAAATATTCATGCAATTCTTTTATATCCTCAATAAAATTTTGCCAGTTTATTTTATTTCCGTTATCTGTTCCTCCTGATATAGCCACATCTACTTTCCATTTTTCCATATCTTCTGTCAGTTCTTTTGGAATAGTCTGTCTTACATCATAATTTTCCTTAAACTTTTTTAAATCTATTATTTCTTTTCCATTTACATATAAAATATTACTGTCAATATTAAAACTGTTATCATTTAAGAGTTTTTCCAGTTCTTTCCATGTATGTTTCTTGTCATTGACCAGCTCTTCAAATTCACTAATATCCAGGTAATCAGAAATGTTATTTAAACCTAAAACTATTTCCTTTTCTTCACTTTCAGATACCTGTTGTCTATATTTTGTTTTAAGGAAAGAAAATTCATCATTTGTAATGGGACAAGGTACCAGTTCCGAGATTTTCCCGGGTATTTTTCCAATAATTTCAGGATTTTCCCTCAAATATTTTGCTATATCTTTTATAAAAAAAGTTTCTCCATTAAAATCTATGGATTTGCTTTCCCTATATCTTATCCCGCACATTTGATCTGTTATATTTTCTAAATCACTGCATTCTTTTATTCTTATTTTTTCCAGTTCCCCTACTTCTTTTTTTAGTTTTTCTGAAGTAAAGTTACCTAATTTTTCTGAAATAGTTTCAACTGATTTTCTCATATCACTATTATCATCATCTAAAATTGAAATACATAGTCCTTGTATACTTTTCGGAATTTTTTCCTTTAATACCCTTAATGCTTTTTTAGTCTGACTTGTTACAAGAACATTTTTCCCCTGTGCCAGAAAATGGCCTAACAGGTTGGCAATAGTATGGGTCTTTCCAGTTCCTGGCGGTCCCTGAACTACAACTGCATTATTTTTTTCTATTTGTTTTGCTATATTAACCTGTTCAGTGTTTGCATCCTTTACAAATAAAATTTCTTCTTCCCTGAAATCTTTTTCTATATTTTCATTTTCTTCTTCAACAGATATCCCAACTAATTCATAAAGATGATCAGGAATTTCTCCGGAATTTTCTATTTTCTCTGTTATATTCTCTATTGCCTTTACTATTCCCGTTTCTTTTTTTCTTATAAAAATCAGAGGATTATCTTCTATAAATATATCCCCATATTCCTTTAAATCTTCTATATCGCCATCTTCGATAAAAAAACCTCTATTAGTTAAACTATGAATAAACTTTTTAAAAAAGTCTACTGTTTCTTTCCTATTTAATGGATGTAAATTTTTTTCTTTTACTTCTTTTTCAAGTTCAAAAACATTTTCCAGATGGATATCATCTATTTCATTTAAAAAATTTGTATATAAATTTGGAGAAAAACTTTCATTCGTATGAGGATCTGACAAAATTAAAATATTATCTTTGGCATTAAAGTCTATTTTTATCTTTTTTAACAAAACAGGATAATAAACATTCTGCTCTTTTATTCTCACTATTCCATTTCCAATTACAAGTTCCAATGTTTCAGTTTCTTTGTTGAGTTCCAGATATTTGATGTAAAGAGTATCAAAAAAATTTCTTACTTCTTCTATAGCCAGCTGTTTTTCTATCCATAGCTCTCTTTTCTCAAGCTCTTCCTGTATTTTTCCCTCTATTTCAGGTGTTATATCAACTATTTCTCCTGAACCATTTTCAGTATTTTCAACAAATATCTTTTCATTAACTTCCAAAGTTGCTCTGTAATCTTTCCAATCTCCCTCAATCCATTCCAGCAGATATTCATCTATATATAACGGCTTTAAAAAATTTGGTTTTCTTATTTCTAAAAGTTTACCTTCTTCCTTTTCAAAATATTTTCCATCTAAATTCTTATATTCAAAAATAATATCCTTATGTTTAGGAAAATTTTCTAAAAAATCAAACCATTTTTCTTCTGCAATATTTGTTTTTGTATTTTTTAAATTTTTAGATATTTCTGAAATGTAATTGAATAATGCCAATACTTTATCTTTATCCTTCATCTTCTCCTCCTTTTTTATAATATTTTTACTTTAAAAACATCATAAGTATAGGTATGACAACCACAAATAAAATTGTACTTGTAGTAACTACGTTTGTAGCATACTCTATATCCCCTTCTGTCTGATTTGTCAAAATTGGCAATGCCGCAAATACAGGGGCAGCCGACTGTATGACAAATGTTTTAATTTCCAATGAATCCAGCTGAATAAACTGACCTGCAGCTTTCAGTAATGCAACCATAACGATTGAAGAAAATACAAATCTTCCCAGTAAAGCTAAAATTGTATCCAAATCAAAATTTATACTGTGAAGTCCTGCATCTGCAAGAACAATCCCGATATAAAGCAGTGCAAGAGGAGTAACAATATTACCAAGATACTTTGTAGTTTCCACCAGAGGTTTAGGAATACTTATTCCCAGAACTAGAACTATAAATGCAACTACAAAAGCTATAAGTGGTGGTGAAAGCAGTTTTTTAGGATTAAATCCTCCTTTACCTTCCTTCTCTTCTGTAGAATCATTTTCCAGAAGTATGTATCCTAATGTCCAGATTGATATTGTATTTGTTATGTAATACATTAAATAATATTTGGAAGCCTGTTCCCCAAAAAGTGCCATATTTAAAGGAAGTCCAATAAATATTGTGTTTGCATTTACTACTGCATTATAAAATACCCCTCGACGTCCTCTTCTTATCTTGAATATTTTTATTACAATGTAAGCTGTAACATAGCCTATAATAACTGAAGCAAATGTAAAAATTAGACGATTTGATAATTCTTTCAATACGTTCATGTCTAAATATTTTAATACAGAATAAAATATTGAACATGGTAATGCCACATTTGTTATAAGTTTCGATACATTTTCACTGAATGTATGGTGAAACCAGTGTCTCTTTCTTAAAATATAACCTATTGCTATCATTACAATAATGGGAAATATACTCCCCAGTGACGTTAAAAAAATCATTTTCCTAGTTCTCCTTCTCTCTTAAATACATTATATTATACTAAAAAAGACTGGAAAAAGTCCAGTCCAATATTTTATTTGTAATTTTAAATTGTTTATATTTATATGAAGATGGTAAATGTACTGACCAAAAAAGTTGGACAAATTAATTTAACTTACTAATAAGGACTGACTTCTGTAAGAAGTAGGAATTAATCTTTTTAATTTTTTCTTTATTCTTTTGTTGAATTTAAGATTTCATTCAATACACAGATTGCAATTTCATTATTCTTATCTAACTTTAAAATTTCTTTTGCTATGCTCTCTGCTTCTTCATCGTACATTAAATGTTCTGGAAGCCCATAAAAACTTAGTAAAGTTAATAGATTTTCAAGATTTTTTTTGATTCCTACTGCTTCTCTAGCGTGAAAAATACCAACAGCATAAGCTCCTTCTACACAACAAAATGTAAAAGATAGCATACTTGCTGACAAATTCAACCAAATTATATTTTCTGTTTTTTTATACATATATTGTGAAAATCCATAAAAAGTGAAACTTTCTGTAACATTAGCCATATTCCATATTATTTTATCTATTTCTTGTTTATTGATATTTATTATTTTTTTATTTGCTTCTTCATAATTTACATTTAATATATCTACTCCAACTTCTTTCAATACATTTAACATATTTTCATCATATTCTTTTAACATATCTTCTGTAAATATCTTTTTTATATTTTCTGTAAACATTTTTCTCATTTTTTTGTTATAAGCTTCTTTTATATCCTTCATATTTTCCTTTTATAATAAATATATAAATAATTATATAAAATATCACACACTCCTTTCTTTATATTTATTATTTATTTCATCCCTATTTATTTCTCTAAATTTTAGGCTCTATAATTATGTATAGTGTTAAAAAAATTCGACAACCTCAAAAGCTTATTCAGCCTAAAATCTCTCAAGGTTATCGAATTTTTTACTCCTGTACTTGACAAAGAGTCACTATTTTTTAATCCATGACATAAGTTTTCTTAATTCAGCTCCAACTTTTTCAACTTCATGTTTTGCAAATTCTTCTCTTTTAGCTTTCAAATATGGTTGTCCTGCTTTTGAATCAGCTAAGAAGTCATCAGCAAATTTTCCTGATTGGATATCTGCTAAAACTCCCTGCATTGCTTTTTTAGTTTCAGGTGTAATTATTTTTGGTCCTGTAATATAATCTCCATATTCTGCTGTGTTTGAAATTGAATTTCTCATTGTTGCCAGTCCACCTTCATAAATTAGGTCTACAATTAGTTTCATTTCGTGAAGACATTCAAAATAAGCATTTACAGGATCATATCCAGCTTCCACAAGCACTTCAAATCCAGTTTTCATAAGTTCTACAACTCCACCACATAAAACTGCCTGTTCTCCAAATAAATCTGTTTCTGTTTCCTGTTTGTAAGTTGTTTCAAGTATTCCTGATCTTCCTCCACCAATACCTGATGCCCATGCAAGAGCTACTTCCTTAGTATCTCCGCTAGGATCTTTTTCCACTGCTATAAGACAAGGAACTCCACTTCCTTCCTGGAAAGTTCTTCTTACAAGATGTCCTGGTCCTTTTGGTGCAACCATGAATACATTTATATCTTCCCTAGGATTTATTTTTTTGAAATGAATGTTAAATCCATGTCCAAATCCTAAGTATGCTCCTTCTTTCAGGTTAGGTGCAACATCTGCCGCATATGTATCTGCCTGTAATTCATCAGGAATTAAAATCATAACTATATCTGCACCTTTTACTGCATCAGCTGTTTCTTTAACTGTAAATCCTGCTTCTTCAGCCTGTTTCCATGATTTTGAACCTTTTCTAAGCCCCACTGTTACATCCATTCCACTTTCCTTTAAGTTCAATGCATGAGCATGCCCCTGTGATCCATACCCCAGTATTGTTATTTTCTTTCCTGTCAATTTGTCCAAGTTACAATCTGCATCATAATAAACTGTTGTTCCTAAAATATTTCCTGCCATTTTTTTTATCCTCCCAAATTTATATTTTAATAATTTCATACTTAAATAAATTTTATTCAAGTCTATTTTACGACTTTTACATCAACTTAAACATTATATATTTTATAATAAAAATTGTCAATAATCTAGTCCATATATGTTTTTACTGTTTAGTATAAACAATATATATCATTATCAATTAGATACTATAGTTACTTTTATTCCCCATTTCCTTTAAAAATTTTTCTAATCAGCATAAAAAATAACCGTGAGTAATGCCAAATTACTGGCTTTATTTCACAATTAGCCATGATCTGTCATTTTCCCAGACAATTTTTACTGACATTTCAAACATTTCTGATAAAATTTTATCTGTTAAAATATCTTTTTTATTGCCCTTTGCAAAAACTTTTCCATCTTTTAAAAGAGTCACATGGGTAATTGAAGGTATTATTTCTTCAATTTGATGTGTCACATAAATAAACGGTACTGCATTTTCATTTTTAGAATTTTTTTCCAAAACTGAAAGCAGATATTCTCTTGATTTTACATCTAATCCTGAACAGGGCTCATCTAAAATCAGTAAATCCGGTTCATTCATAAATGCTCTTGCAAGTAATGTCCGTCTTTGTTCACCTTGTGACAATGTTGAAAAATATTTCTCTTTGATGTATGTTATTCCAAAATCTTCAATTATTTTTTCAGCTTTTTTTCTATCTTCCTCCGTTACTTCCTGATAAATTCCAATCGAACTGAACTTCCCGGAAATTACGACATCTTCTAATTTCTGGGAATTCAATGTACTCAAAAAATTATTTAAAGTAGAGCTCACAAAACCTACTCTGTCACGAATTTTTGTCCATACATAATTTCCAAATTTATGCCCAAAAACCCGTACTTCTCCTGAAGTTGGAAAAGTATAAGCCGGAATCATTCCCAAAAGAGTGGATTTACCGGAGCCGTTCAGCCCCAGTAAAGCCCAATTTTCTCCTTCATTTATATGCCAATCTATCCCCTTTAAAATTTCCCTACCTTCTCTTCTAAATGTAACATTTTCATAATGAAGTATTTCTTTCATAATATATTCCTTTTTTCCCATTATTCATTTATACGAAATTTAAATTTCTTCCCAGGATTTTTCTTAGCTTCTTCCGTAAACTTTTCAATTTTTTCCTGTCTTTCTGATATTTTCTTATTCCCATTTGCTTCAATATCATTTTTTGATTTATTATTCTTTTTTACCCCACTATAATGATATCTCCAATCAGGAATAACTATTTTATCACTTAAATCCTTACTATATACAAGTTTTTCATATATATGTCCTGAAAAATCCTTTCTTTTTTCATTTTCATACTGAGAATAACCGCTACAGATTGCAACCTCCTCCAAATATTTCTTTTTCTTCTTATCATAAACTAGTACTTTTCTATTTTTTATGAGTTCAAATAAAGTTTCTCTAAAATCAATATTCTGAAGTTGTTTTTTATCAATTTTACTTCCAACATTATCTATTTTTGCTATTTTATTACGAATATTGCTGGCATTATTATTATGCTCTTCCATTAAATCATTTTTATTTACATAAAATTTATAATTTTTCATTTCAATTTCTGTCTTATTCTTTTCATCGATTTTTATATTCCTCAAATCAACGATTTCTTCTATTGTTATTCCCACTTCTGTTAAAATTCCATTCTGATACCATATTCTTACCTCTTCTTCCTTTGCGGTAATCTGAAAAGATAAGATTACCAATAAAAATAATAAAACTTTTTTCATTAATTAGCATCCTTTCTGAGTAAAATCATTAAATTTATTTAACTATCTATATTCTTCCTGCTATTTCTGTTCCCATTTCAGCAGTTCCGACTTTTTTCATTCCTTCAGTATAAATATCAGCTGTTCTATATCCTTCTTCCAATGTTTTTTCCACTGCCTTTTCTATTGCATCAGCTTCAGCAGATAAATCAAATGAATATCTTAGCATCATTGCGGCAGAAAGTATTGTTGCAATAGGATTTGCCACATTCTGTCCAGCTATATCAGGGGCAGAACCATGACTTGGCTCATAAAGCCCTTTCTTTCCGTCACCTAAACTTGCAGATGCCAGCATTCCAAGTGATCCTGTAAGCATTGAAGCCTCATCAGATAAAATATCTCCAAACATATTCTCAGTTAAAATTACATCAAACTGGCCAGGATTTGAAATCAGCTGCATTGCCGCATTATCCACATACATGTGTGAAACTTCCACTTCAGGATAATCCTTTGCTATTTCCTCAACAATTTTTCTCCAAAGTTTTGAAGTGTCAAGAACATTGTGCTTATCAACACTTGTCAGCTTTTTATTTCTAAGTTTTGCTATTTCAAATGCTTTTTTAGCAATTCTTTCAATTTCAGGTCTTGTGTATGAAAGTGTGTCATATGCCTTTTCTTCTGAATATTCCCTATGTCCGAAGTAAAGTCCCCCTGTAAGTTCCCTTACTATCATTATGTCAAGTCCTTCACCGATTATTTCCTCTTTTAAAGGACTCGCACTTTTCAATGGTTTAAATAATGTTGCAGGTCTTAAGTTAGTATATACCCCAAGTTCCTTTCTTATTGCAAGAAGTCCTCTTTCCGGTCTCTTCTGTGGGTCAATATTGTCCCATTTAGGCCCTCCAATTGCTCCAAGTAAAATTGCATCACTTTCCCTGCTCACTTGAACTGTTTCATCAGATAAAGGAATACCATACTTATCAATAGACTCTCCACCTAAATACCCCTGAACATACTCAAACTTATGACCAAATTTCTCTCCAATCTTATCCAGAATTTTTACCGCTTCATCAACTATTTCCGGACCAATTCCATCCCCTTTTAATAATGCAATGTTATAATTCATTTTATATACCCCTTTCGATTTTTATATTTATAAAAATATCTACATTAGTTACTTCTCACAGTTTTGTTTCTATATTTTTCAAGCTTTGGCATGAATTTATCTTTTATGCTGTCATATTCCCCTTTGTATTCCAATTTTCCATTTTCATCATAAAATTCAAATTCTCCTATGCTGCTTCCATCTTTTGTGTTACCTTTTAACATTGTTTTTCCATTTTCATAATAGTAAACGATTTCGCCATTATGCTTATTATTTATAAAATTACTCTTCATGTAAATTCTTCCATTAGGATAATATATGATATATTTTCCTTCAAGCTGATTATTTATATAATTTCCTTCGTTCTGAACTCTTCCGGAAACATAATATTCCTTTTCTTTTCCATTTTTTATTCCCTGAACATAGTTACTCGTTCTATTTATTTTTCCACTTTTAAAAAATTCAGTTGTCATTCCATCATAAAGACCATTTCTATAAGTGACTTTTCTTTCAAGTTTACCATCTTCTGTATAAAATTCCCACACTCTATCCTTTTTATCATCTTTATAATTTCCTTTTGCCATAGTATTCCCATTTTTATAATAAAATACAGCGGCACCGTCCCTTTTTCCATTTTTATACTCCACTTCAAGGAAACTTCTTCCTGTTTCTATATACGTACCTGTAAATTTAAATGATTTTTTTCCTTGTCTTGATGCTGAAATTGAAGCTTCCTTTGCTGCTTCATTGAATGAAACATTATCAAGTTCCTGCTCAAAAGATAAATCTGCAAAAAGCGTCTGCATACTTAACAGCATTACTAAAAAAAGTATTTTTTTTAACATTTTTTTACCTCCTATTGAATATTTTTAATTTAATAAATTTCTTCTATCCACTTTTTCCTTCAATCTATCAAAATATCCACTTTCAATCAGATTATTTCTATTCTGTAGCCACCATGCTTTTCCATTAATTTTAATGAAATTTATTATTTCTTTTTTTATTTTTCCATCAGTTTCCACTTTTATTATCAGGCTATAACTTAGAAGTCCTTTTTTCAGTACAATGCTCTTAATATCCTCCACTTTCATGATGAAAGATAATTCCTTAATTCCACCCAATACTTTCATTTTAAAGAATAATATTTCATCTTCCCTAAAAAGAATGTAATAAGGCTGTGCTGATTTAAATAGCAATCCAGAAAGTCCCAATAACCAAAATGAATTTAAATTTCTCTCCTGCCTAGTGGCATAAATATAGTTTCCATTATGAACTATATTGTTTTCCTCAAAATACTCTTCAACTCTTAGCTGTTCTTTTGATTTTTTTTCCATGTCTAATTCTCCTTCTTAAAAAATTTAATCCATATAATATTCATCTATTTCACCATTAAAATTACAGCACGCATAGAACATCTTATCAACAAAAAATAATTTTTCGTGCATAGCAATTGTAAAGAAAGAATCTTCTTCTCCATCACAATAATCAATTATTATTCCCATATCTTGATTATCAAGCAACTTTTTAAACGCTTCTTTTGTAAGCAAGTTATTTTTCATGATTTTTTCTGTATCTTCTTTTCCAATAATTTTAAGTAATTCTTTTTCCACTTTATCAGTACTCTTTGTTTCATAATAAATTTCAGAATACTCAGGTTTTACCCATTTTTCTTCATTAAACCAGTCAACAAATTCGTCAGCAAATAATTTTTTACATTTTTTATCCCAATAATCTTTATTTCCCAAAATTTTTTCAACCATTTCTTCAACTTTTGATTCATCAACTTCCTCTCCATCAATTTCATCTTCGCCATTATAATACAATTTCATTTCTATCTCATGATTTATCCACATCACTTTACGAGTATACTCTCCATCTATGATTTCCCAATTTTTCATTTTTACTCCTCTTTTAGACTATTTATGATTCTCCTCATATTTCCTAATCTCATCTTCATGTTCCAATGTCAGTCCGATTGAATCCAGTCCTTTCAGCAATCTCTGTTTCCAGCTTTCTTCCAGCTCAAACAAATAGTCCTTTCCATTTGCTGTCAATTTATTATTTTCAAGATCAACTGTCACTTTTACATCTCCAGGAAGTTTAGCCAGTTCAAGTCTGTCTGCTTCAGGTAAAGTTATTGGCAAATGCCCGTTATTCAGCCAGTTCATATAGAAAATTCCCGAGTATCCTCCAGCAACAATTACATGAAAGCCATAATCCTGTAATGCCCACGCCGCATGCTCTCTGCTCGAACCGCATCCAAAATTATCTCCTGTAATTAAAATTGTCCCTGTCTTATATTCAGGCTTATTTAAATTAAAATCCATATTCTCAGTTCTATCTTCGTTGTATCTCCATTCATCAAACACATATTGTCCAAAACCTGTTTTTTCAATACTTTTCAAATATTGCTTTGGAATCAGCTGATCTGTGTCGATATTATCATTCATTATAGGAACGATTGTTCCTTCATATTTTGTAAATGGTTTCATGTTTTTCTCCTTCATTTTTATTCATTTTACTTACCTCTTTACTCTTTATTTAAAGTTATTTCACTTCTTCCAATTCCCTTACATCCACAAATTTCCCATAAATTGCGGCAGCCGCTGCCATTGCCGGACTTACTAAGTGAGTTCTTGCTCCTTTTCCTTGACGTCCTTCAAAGTTTCTATTGGAAGTTGATGCACAATGTTCTCCAGCCGGTATCAAATCAGGGTTCATTCCAAGGCAAGTTGAGCATCCGGCCTCCCTCCATTCAAAGCCTGCATCTTTGAATATTTGTGCTATTCCATTTTCTTCAGCCATTTTTTTAACTATTTGTGATCCTGGAACTACAACTGCTGTAATATTTGATGCAACTTTTTTTCCTTTTACAATTTTTGCGGCAATTTCCAGGTCGCTCAGTCTTCCATTTGTACACGAACCAATAAACACATGTTTTAAAGGTATCTCAAATGGAGTCTGTCCCGGCTTTAATCCCATATATTCATATGCCTTTTCATCATTGTGATCTTTAATTTCAGGGAAAGTTTCTGTAACGCTGATTCCCATTTCAGGATTTGTCCCCCATGTAACTTGTGGTTCAAGGTTTGAAACATCCACTTTAATATGCTTATCAAAGGCTTCCACAGAATCTGTGTATAATTCCTTCCATTCAGCCACCTTTTTCTCAAATTCTTCACCTTTAGGTGCAAATCTTCTTCCTCTTACATATTCAAAAGTAGTTTCATCAGGAGCAATAATTCCTGATTTCCCTCCACCTTCAATTGCCATGTTACAAATTGTCATTCTTTCTTCCATCGAAAGGCCTCTTATCGTGTCTCCGAAAAACTCAAAGGCATAACCGTTTCCAAGCCCAATTCCATAAGTTTTAATTATATGTAAAATTATATCCTTTGCATAAACTCCCTTTTGCAGTTTTCCTGTTATTTCAATTCCCATTGTCTTAGGTTTTTTCTGCCAGATTGTCTGTGTTGCCAGTACATGTTCAACTTCACTTGTTCCTATTCCAAATGCAATTGCTCCAAATGCCCCATGAGTTGCAGTATGACTATCTCCACAAACTACTGTTTTTCCTGGCTGTGTAAGTCCCTGTTCAGGCCCTACCATATGAACTATTCCATTGCTTTCATTAAACATATCAACCAGTTCTATTCCAAATTCCTTACAGTTTGCCGCAAGTGCATCCAGCTGTGCCTTTGAAATTTTATCTTTAATATCCAGTCTTTGTGACATTATAGTTGGAGTATTATGATCCATTGTCCCAAATGTTAAGTCAGGTCTTCTAACCTTTCTCCCGGCTAATCTCAGTCCTGAAAACGCCTGTGGTGAAGTAACCTCATGAATTAAGTGTAAATCTATGTAAAGTAGCTGAGCTTCCCCTGGTTCCCCTGTTATTACATGTTTTTCCCAAACCTTATCAAATAAAGTTTTTGGTTTTTTTATTCCATTTTTTATTTCTGACATTTCTCTCCTCCAATTCTTTCTACAAGTTTTCTATATTTTTTAAAATTGTTTCAGTCTATTTTCCTCAAATTCCTGTAATTCTTTTATCCTTTCAAAAATAATATCTACATTTTGTTCCCTCAGATAAGTCATATACAAAGCCCTGTCACTTTTTTCAATCACAAATGGACTTACTTTCTCCTGAAAACACAAATATAGCATAATTAATCTTCCTGTCCGACCATTTCCATCACTAAAAGGATGTATTCTTTCAAACTCTACATGAGAATTTAGTATTTCCAACAACTTTTCATCAGTATTTTTCCGATAATTTAAATTTTCAATCCAATTTTTGGTAAGAATCGGTACCTGACTTGGCGTAGAAGTTTCAAAATTTGCACCAATTATTGCATTACTGCTATTTTTTAAATTTCCCGCATTATCGTTTAATCTGTCTAAAATTTCCGTATTTATATTTTTAATCATATAAATATCTAATTTTTTCTCATTTTCAAGTTCACTTATAATATAATCAATTGCTTTCTTATGATTTAAAACTTCAAAAACTTCACGTACACTTTTACTTCCCGGTATTGTATTATCTAAAATAATTGTAGCTGTTTCATTTAGTGTTAATGTATTTCCTTCAATGGCATTCGAATGATGCGTCATTCTCACTAATAAATCTAAAAAATACTCATAATTTATAGTTTCTATATCCATTTTCCCAACTTTCTATTCTCATAAAATTAATAGCAGTCCCAATTGTAGAAAACATCTGAAAAGTCCCTATTTTTTAATTTTTCACGATTAATAAAGAAATTCATCACTCCACAATCTCCAATCATTATTTCTTTTCCACTATTAATTTGAAATAATAAAGTATCGTATTCATTCATTTCCTCACCCTTTCTTGGTTCAGATTGTGTGAAAAATGGAAATCCATTACATTTTGTGCCAATATTTTCTTCATAAAATTCATATCCATAAATTTCTTCCACTTCTTCAGACAATTTATCTTTTTCATCAAATTTAAAATTTTCTTCTTCCCATACTTTTTCAAATAAAATATCTAAAAAATCATAGTCTAAATTCTCTTTTTGCTTTCCCAAAGAAAATTCCATTTTACAAGGATGATGTGCTATCAAAAAATCCCATGCCGGGTCATATTTGTAAGGATTATACATTTTCTTAAACTCATCTTCCAAATAGTAATCTTCAATTTTCTCATAATAAATTACATCAAAACCATTCCGATTTGTACTGTTGTCAAAATCTAATCCCATCAAGTCATCTCCCAAAACCCAAAATTGCAAAATTCCTTCTTTTGGAAAATTTTCTAGACCTTTTAAGTCAGCACAATTTATCTGTGCAAGAAACATAAACTGTTTCCCTTCTGAATTTGTTGGAATTTTACTCCCTTTTGGAATATATGGAATTCCTTCAATTTTACTGTCTGTTATTTTTATTTCCTTTGAAGTATTGACTGAAGCATTTGCAACTATCATTTCTTTTGCTGTTTCATAATACTTTTTTTTTATTTTTTCAAAAATCTCTTTTGCCAACTTCTTTAATTCTTTATCTTCCATATCACACCTCTTCCAAATCTTTACTTAACTTTCCTCAATTTCAGTACCTCAATTTCAGGCTGTGCGAAAAATCTTATAAACATTTCAAAGGCTCCACCGCCAACACCTGAAGTCGTATAAATCTTCTTTCTGTCAAATTTCTCCGGAATATCTTTTGAAGCAATTTCTATCGCTTTTACCTTTATCTGTTTATATTCATAGTGTGCATATATCAGGCATATTGTAAAAAATACTGCTAAAGTTATAAAAACTGATAATATGATTTTTCTATTTATCATTTTTTACCTCTTAATTTACATTTTCAAAAATATACAACTATTTATTTTCTAATTCTATTTCTTATGAATTTCGTCATACATTTTTGCAAGCTGTATTGCTCTTTCCTTTGTTCTTTCCATTCTTGTTCCCGCTTCAATTGGAACAACCACTGTTCCGCAAGTCATTCTTTTTCCTTTTTCATCAAGACCACATTCTTCGTCAAGCATTTTTTCTATTTCTTTTTCTATATTTTTTATCCATTCCCTCTCACTGTTTTGAAGTTTTGCTTTCTGTTCACCTGAAAGTTCTGACATCAGAAGCTTATAAACTTTATTTAGTTCATCATCCCATGCTTTACGGGCTTTTTCTGCCTGTTCTGCCATTTCTGCCGTACTTCCTTCAAAATCAGTGTCCTTTACAGAAGACATTCTTTTCATCAGTTCCTCTTCATAATTTGTTTGCTGAGTCACAGCATTGGCAACTGTTTCTTCAACTTTTTGAATATCCTTCTGCAGATTTTGCTGTGTTTCTGCCTGTTTCTGCTCATTTTCTTCTATCTTTTTTATTTTTTCCTTTGCTTCCTGTAGCTTTAATTCTGCCTGAAGACGTAGCATTTTTGAATATGAACTATATATTAAAAAAACTCCAATAAGAATTATTACTGCAAAAACTGAAGTAATAATAGATTTCTTATTTTCTTCCCTTTTTCTGTTTTCTTTGCTTTTTTTATTTTCTCCGTTCATTTTACTTTCCTTCTCTCTTTATATTTTACATTTTTCAATTTAATTATATCCTTTTCAACTTAAAATCTAAAGTAAATTTTTACACTCTCATCAGAGCTATCATTTAATCACCTTTTTTAAAATTAATCCTGCCAGTTTTAACTGCAATGAAACTGGTAATAAATTTATTAAAAACATAGACAGTTTATTTCTAAATCCAATTATGGAAAATCTCTTTTTCTTTTCAATCATTTTTATAATTTCTTTAGCAGCACATTCTGAAGTCATCATAAATTTTTGTGAATTTCCAAATTTTTCCTGTGTATCCTTATCAAAAAAGTTACTTGCTGTTGGACCTGGACAAACTGACAGAACCCTCACATTTTTATTTTTATGCGACAATTCTTCATCCAGTGCCAGAGAATAATGCAGCAGGGCAGATTTTACTGAACTATATATTGCCATATACGGATGCTGATATAAGGCGGCAGTTGAACAGACATTTAATATTGTTCCTTTTCCCGCCTGTAAAAATTTTTCTGAAAATTTTTTAGTCAAAATTAACGGAGAAATGAAATTCACATTTATTGTATTCAAATCTTCTTCATCACTTAGTTTCAGAAAATCAGTAATTTTACCTATACCTGCACAGTTAATCACTAAATCCACATCACAGTTTTCAGTAATTTTTTCCAATTGTTCAATATCATTTAAATCATATTTTATGCATGTACATTCGAGTAAAGAATTTTTTTCTTCCAGTTCTTTTTTCAGTAAATTCAGTTTGTCTTCAGACCTTGCCAGCAGATACATTTTCCTGCTTCTGCCTGCCAGATTTCTTGCTAATTCTTTTCCAATTCCTGAACTCGCACCTGTTATTAAAATTTTTTCCATTACTTCTACATCCTTACTTTTTTACTTGGATAATTCATCTCTTACTTCCATTAATGCAAATCCTAAAAGATTTTCACCTTTCCACCTTGTAGGATTTTCCACAAATTCATCATCTGCAGACATACCAATTCCCCAGATTTTATCATAAGGACTTGCTTCCACTATTATATCATTTTTAGTTGAAAGCAGAAAGTCTTTCATCTTTTCATCCTGAGAAAATTTCAGTAGATTTCCGGCAAATACAATCGAATATTTTACTTCATTCCATTTTTTCTCATTAAAGTTTTTAACTTTTCTTCCTAAAGCTTTTATTTTTTTAGGATCTGCCGTTTCCATTATTTCTTCTAAAATTTCATTATCTTCAAATAATTCAGCTTTTTTTGCCATCATATACTGTTCCATACAGCAATATTTTCTGCCATTTTCAATGAAAACTGATTTCCACCATTGGCTGAAACATGTTTTTATTATGCTCCCATCTTTTGATGGCTGATGTCCCCAGAAAAAAAGAAATTTCTGCTTTTTCCCTTTTAAATAATTTTTCTTCAATTCCTTTATATTGTATTTTGCATTTCTTATTTCTAAATTTTTTATTCCCATTTTTTCCACCTTTTTTATTTCCTGGAAGTTTTAAATTCTTTTTAACTCAAAAATTACAATCTCAGGCTGTGCAAAAAACCTGATAAACATCTCCAGGGCAGCTCCTCCAATCCCTGAAGTAATGTATAGTTTATGACCACCATAATTTTTCATTCCATATCCATATTTCTCTTTATTTTTTACCGCTGATACAATAATTTTTCCAAAAAAAGTAATCTGACCGGCATGGCTATGTCCTGCCAGAATCATATCAGTTTTTTCTTTCTCAGCCTCTGTCATATCTTCAAAATATTCAGGATTATGAGTTAAAAACAATACAAAATCCTCTTTTTCTATACCTTCAAGTGCCTTTTCCGCATCAGGATTTCCATGCCATAAGTCTGTCACTCCTGCAATATATATACTTTCATTGTTAATTGTTATTTTTCTATTTTCATTTACTAAAAGATTAAAGCCAAGCTTTTTCATATTTTCAGCTGTTTCTTCTTCTCCTGGATATTCATGATTCCCGTAAATCGCATATACTCCAAGTTCAGGAATCTTTATATCTTTAGCATCTTCATAAAACTTAGGAATATTTTTCTCCCAAGTTGCATAATCTCCCCCCAGCAGTACCATATCCTTCTTTTGTGCATTAATCAGCTCAATCGCCTTTTTCTGCTGTTTTCTATTATATCTTGACATTGTATCATATTGAAAATCTGCAACAAATAATATTCTCTTCCCATTAAATTCTTCCGGTATATCTTTTGACTGTATTTCAATTGTCCTTATTTTTATATGTCTGTATTCATAATGCGAATACACCAGAAATAATGCAATTAATCCTAAAAAAACATATATCATTTTAAGAATCCAACTTTTCCCTTTCATTTTTTCTCCTTCTAAATAAATTGAATAATAATCCCAAATAAAAATATAAATTTATCATTCCTATATAAACTCCAAAGCCGAAGAATATAAGATATAAAAGAAATCCTCCTGCTCCTGCATCTTCTGATTCAGGACTCAACGTAAAAAATCTAAATATACAAAAAAATATTATTACTTTTATCACCACTATAACTAATGGTGGGATTAACAAACTTTTTTTACTGACTTTTATCTTTGAAATTAAATAAGCGAAGGTCAAACAAATTATAATAAAAATAACCTCCACTAGCAAAAATAATTTTCCTAAAATCCATTCATTTTTTATATTCAAACTTATTAAAAAATCATAAATGCTATTATTAAACCTTATAATCACCAAAACAATATCAAAAAATGTTAAAAACAACAAGTAGAATAACCAAAAAAATCCTTTTTTCATTTTTATTCTCCATCTATTTAACTATTTAAGAATTTCAAAAATCAAATTTTTCTTTTTCATAATGTAAACCTTCCGATGATACTGCCTCAAAAATTAAAAAATACTGTAAAAACTACATTTATAAAATATTTATAATTTCACAATTCAAAACAGAAAATGAATTTAGAAAAAGTCAACAACCTAATTTTTCAGGTGAATTTTGACTTTTTTTATGAATGACCGTTTTGTATAAGTAAAATTCCAGTAAATGAATAAACATATTTTTCATATTTTTTCAATTTTAAGACTGTTACTTCTTTCCTTGTTAATTACTCACAAATTTCCCAACTTTTTCAAGAAATTTCTTCCTGTCTTCATCTTTTCCTTTTGCTCTCAAACTATAATGAATCCATTTTGTGTTTTTTATTCCGACTCCACCAAGATTCGCCTTTCTCATCGTCATTCCAAATCCCATTATATTTAACAAAAACTTTGGTGCTTCAGCTGTTGTAATCATTTTAGCCGATTTTATTGGTAAAAGTCCTTTTATTCCATATTTCCCACTTTCATAAGCAAATCCTCTCAACATAACTTTATCCAAAAATCCTTTTAATATCGCAGGTAACGACATCCACCAAATCGGAAAAATCAATATTAATTCATCTGTATTTTTCAAAATTTCCTGATATTTCAGAACCAAAAGATCAGCACTTTTTCCTTGCGAATACAACTCCAAATCTTTTTCAGTCATCACAGGATTGAATCCATCTTTATTTAAATCAATAACTGTGTATTTTTCTTTTGTTTCATCTAGCTTTTTCATTACTTGGTCTAAAATTGCCTTATTAAAACTTCCATCCCATGGGTGTGAGAAAATTACTGTTTTCATTTTGAAACCTCCTCTTTACTATTTATTTTAAACAGTACTTTCTGCCTTTCTATTTCATTTATTAATTCCTCTTCACTAGGCAGATAATTTATATATTTACTTGCAAAAAGATTTTTATTATCATTCAAAACTGAATACTTTATAATAGTTCTATCTGTATCCGTACAAAGAAGAAGTCCTATTGTTGGATTATCATTTTTCTGTTTTTTTAAGTCATCATACATTCTTACGTACATATCAAGTTGTCCAATATCCTGATGTGTTAATTTTCCTGTTTTTAACTCTACTATAACAAAACATTTCAAAATATAGTTATAAAATACCAAATCGATATAAAAATCTGAATTTTCTGTACGAATATGCTGTTGCCTTTCCACAAATGCAAAACCTTTTCCAAGTTCCATCATAAATTTTTGAATATCGTCTGTTAATGCTTTTTCTAATTCATTTTCTGTATAAGACATATTTGTTGGTAAATCTAGAAACTCCAAAACTACTGGATTTTTTATAAATTCTTTTGCTTGTAGTTTTTTTGTCTTCTCTTTCATTTCATTTTCGACAATTTTTTTATCAATACTTGCAACAATACGATCATAGTAGAGTGTAGATATATTCCTATCCAAAGTTCTTACAGACCACATATTTTCTGCTGCTTCCGTCAAATAAAATATTCTAGCCTTCTCATTGGAAACTCTTAAAACTTTCTGAATGTGTGTCCAAGTTAATTTGGAAATCAGTGATTTCCATTTTTCATAATCTGAAAATAGTACATAAAACTGTCTAATATTCCGAATATTTCTTTCTCCAAAACCTTTTCCAAATTCTTCTGTCAATTCTTTTGATAAATTTTTGATAATTTCTTTCCCGTATTCAGCTCTTTCTTTTCCTCGCTGTTCTTCTTCTACAATTCTTCTTCCAATTTCCCAATATGCTTCCACCATAGCCGAATTTATAGCAGTATATGCTTTTTGTCTAGCATTTTTAAGTATTTCTTTCACTTCATTAATATAGTTATTTGAAACCTCCATCAAAATCCCCCTCTTTTTTTAATTGCTGTAAAGTCTATTTATTCAATTTTTTATAGTCCTCTAATCCATTTTTCTACATGATCAGCCACAATATCATTATTTAAATTCTGAAATATAAAATGATTATTCCCAAAAATACCTTCTTTTGGAAGTTCAAATAAAACTGAATTTCCGCCTTCATCATTGTAATTTTTTACAAAATTTTTACATTTTTCCAATCTTTCCTGCCAAATTGGAGTTGATAAAATTTTAGGATCTCCATTTTCAATGTAATCACCAAAATAAAATGCTATAGGTATTTTTTGTGCCAATAATTCTTTGTATTCTATACTATTTTCTGCTGCAGGTCCACCAGGTTCAATTGCAACTATTGCTTTTATATTTTTGGTATAAACAGGTGCTAACCAACCTGGAGATCCTCCTTGAGAATGACTAATAATTATAGATTTTTTACCTGTTCTCTTGTATACTTCATCAATAGTGGCAGCAAGAGCCTTAGCAACAACTTCCTTATTAAAATCAAGTCCCCTGTCAGATTTCATTCCTGTATCAGGAGTCATTTGTCTGAAAAATTGGTCAATTGAGTATTCATCGTCTAAAAATTGCTAGTTTGTATTTAAAACTACCCTATATAAATCAATATTTTTTTATTTACTCTTTTACTTTCAAAACTAAAGGATTTCCAAAAACAAAATATAGATTCATCACTATAACAAATAAAATCATATATAAAAAACCTTTACTAGCTTCTATTTTTAGTTTTATTTTCAAGAAAACTCCAAGTAATGAAATTATAACTAAACATACAAAAAGTAAATATACCCTATAATTTTGTTTTATTTCAATTTCTGTAACTTCTTTTTCAATATTTATTTTTTGTTTAGAACTTTTAAAATACAAAGTTCGTACTTTAATTGTATGTTCTCCATAATCTACATTTTCAATTTCTTTTTTATTTTCTTTAAATTTTATAACTTTATCATCCAGAAAAAAATTCATTGAAGTATTTTTTTTACCTGATTTATCATTTATAACCAATTTAGGCATAATTTCTCACCTCTTCAAAAGAAAACTATTTATTATAAAGTCTATTTATCCCATTAATATAAGCCTTAATACTAGCCTCAACCACATCTGTACTTTGTCCTCTACCGATAAATCTGTTCCCATCTTTTTCAATTATAACAACAACTTGCGCTTGTGCATCTGTATCCCCTGTAATTGCTTCCAATTTATATTCTTCTAAGACAAAAGTGTCATTCACTGCTAAATTTACTGCATTGTAAGCTGCATCAACTGGTCCATCTCCAAGTGCTTCTTTGACCAATTTTTCTCCATCTAAGTCAATTGTAACTGTAGCTTTTGGTTTTTTACCTTCCTGTCTTGAAATTTCAAAGTGCTCTAATTTTATTCTTCCTTCAATTTTTGCCGCATCTCCAGCAACTAATGCAATAATATCCTCATCTAAAACATATTTTTTCTTGTCTGCTAATGTTTTAAACTGTGAAAATAATTGCTCTACCCTGTCACTTCCAACATGATCAAATCCTAAAGATTCCAACTTTTGTATAAAAGCGTGTTTTCCTGAATGTTTTCCAAGTACCAAGCTATCTGGATTTCTTCCTACAGATTCAGGACTCATAATTTCGTAAGTTTCAGGATTTGCTAAAACTCCGTGCTGATGGATTCCTGACTCATGTGCAAAAGCATTTGCTCCAACGATTGCCTTATTTGGCTGTGTTGTAACCCCTGTCAAAAGACTTACTAATTTACTTGTCGGATAAATTTGTTTTGAATCAATATTTGTGTAATATTCTTCAAATAAATCTTTTCTTGTTTTCAAAATCATTGCAATTTCTTCAAGCGAAGTATTTCCAGCTCTTTCTCCAAGTCCGTTAATTGTACATTCAATTTGAGTTGCCCCAGCTTGAATTGCCGCAACTGAATTTGCTACAGAAAGTCCCAAATCATCGTGACAATGCACAGAAATATCAACATTTTCAATTCCTTTTACATTTTTTCTCAAATAAGTTATAAGTTCAAACATTTCATTTGGAGTTCTGTAACCTACAGTATCAGGTACATTCAATGTAGTTGCTCCAGCTTTTATAGCTGTTTCATACACCTCTACCAAAAATTCTTTTTCTGTTCTAGTCGCATCTTCTGAAGAAAACTCAACATCCTCTACAAATGTCTTAGCATAAGCAACCATTTCTCTTGCTCTTTCCACAATCTGCTCTTTTGTCATTTTCAACTTAAATTCCCTATGAATAGGCGAAGTTGCAATAAATGTATGAATTCTAGGTTTTGCCGCACCCTTTAAAGCCTTTCCTGCTGTTTCAATATCCTTTTTCACTGCACGGGCTAAACTGCAGACTGTAGAATTTTTAACATTTTCCGCAATCATTTTAACCGCTTCAAAATCTCCAGGTGACGCTACAGCAAATCCAGCTTCAATTATGTCTACTCCCAGACTTTCAAGCTGTTTTGCAATTCTCAATTTTTCCTGTGCGTTAAGGTTCACACGTGGTGTCTGTTCTCCATCCCGCAGAGTTGTATCGAATATTTTAATATGTTTTTTCATTGTCTCCTCCTTATTAGGTAATACTCTTCATTTTATTTTTATTTTATAGAATACATTGCCGCCTGCTCTGCATGAATAATCGCTGTATCAAATAATGGAACATCAGTATCTTCATTTTTTATAAGAAGCCCTATTTCAGTACATCCTAATATTATACCTTCTGCTCCTTTACTTCTTAGCTTATCAACAATTTCTAAAAATTTTTTTTTTGAATTAAAATTTATGGTTCCAAGACAAAGTTCGTCATATATTACTTCATTTATAGTTTCTATGTCATTCTTATCAGGAATTATAACATTTATACCCTTTTCAATAAGTTTTGATTTGTAAAAATCCTGTTCCATCGTATATTTTGTTCCAAGCAATGCTATATTTTTTAATCCTTTTTCTAATATTTTCTCTGCTGTCATTTCAGCAATATGCAATATTGGAATGGAGATTTTTTCTTTAATTTGGTTAACAACCTTGTGCATTGTATTTGTGCAGATAACTATGAAATCTGCTCCCGCTTTTTCCAAATTATATGCAGCTTCTCCCAAGATTTCTCCACTTTTTTCCCAGTTGCCATTTGCCTGACATTCTTCTATTTCCTGGAAATCCACACTATATAATATACATTTAGCCGAATGAAGTCCACCAAGTTTTTCTTTCACAGTTTCATTTATTATTTTATAATAAGTTGCTGTACTTTCCCAGCTCATTCCTCCTATTAGCCCTATTGTTTTCAAATTCATCTTCCTCTCAAAATAAAGATTCTCTATTCCTTCACAGCCTCAAATCTCAATCTGACATAATCCGCCAGTATTTGTCCATTTTCATTTTTTTCAAGTTCATTTTCTACTTTTTCAGCTATTTCATCAATCAATTTCTCGTGCATCTCTTTTGGAATATTCACAAAAGCAGGTGCAGAAAAGGTTTGTAGCCATCCTTTTATTCCAGTAGGAAGTAAGGTTGGACGCGAAAAACTTGTCATTCTTTTTACTTTCAGTCCATATCTTTCAAGTAATTCCTTTTCTTCTTCCGGAGTTGGAAAAAACCAGCATTTTTTAGCTTTTAAATTGTGTTTCTCTGCAATTTCAAAAATTGCATTTTCTATTGTTTCCACATTCCCCTTGCAGCCCATTTCAACTACAAAGCGTCCACTTTTCTTTAAAGCTTTGGACACACTTTTTAGCACTCCATCGTAATCAGTCATCCAATGTAATGCCGCATTGGAAAAAATTGCATCAAATTCATTTTCAAAATTCATATTCTGTGCATCGCCTTGTACTGCATCTATTCCCAATTTTCCAGCTGCTTCAATAAATTTCTGACTTCCATCCAACCCTAAGACTTTGCATCCGTATTCACTAATTTTTTTAGTCAATACTCCGTCTCCACAGCCCAAATCCAATATATATTCATTTTTTTGAGGATTTAGCCATTCTATCAGTTCTTCACCATAATCAGAAACAAAGCGTGCATTTTTCTCATATTTTTCTTTTTCCCAATGCTGACTTATACTCATTTCAGTATCTCCTTTATATACTTTTTATTTTAAAAAATATTACATTTTTTCCCCTCTGCTCATTGCAGTGACTCCTGTTTTTGCCATTTCCAGTATTCCATAATTTCTCATTATTTCCACAAATCCCCTCAGTTTCTGCACATCTCCTGTAAGTTCTATTATTAGGGAAGTTGGAGATACGTCAAGTACCTTTCCTCTATAAATATCAGCTATCTGAACAATCTGTGCCCTTGTTTCACTGTCAGATTTCACCTTTATAAGCATAAGTTCCCTTCTTATTACACCTTCTGAAGGAAATACTTTCACTTTTACTACATCAACTATTTTATACACCTGTTTCTGTATCTGGTCAAGCGATTTTGAATCTCCGTCTACAGTAAGTGTCAGTCTTGCATATCCAGGTTTATTTGTAACTCCCGCTGTCATTTTATTTACAAAATATCCTCTTCTGTTAAATAATGACATTATTCTGGCAACTATTCCGTTAGTATTTTTTGCAATTATAAGAATTTCGTGTTCCTTATTCATTTTCAAGCACCCCTCTCTTACCTACCATCTGAGCTACACTTGTTCCTGCCGGTATCATCGGATATACATTTTCTTCCTTTTCAACTATGCAGTTTATCAATACTCCCTCATCACTCTCTATAAGCCCTTTAAGTTTATTTTTCAAGTCTTCCTTTGTTCTCAATGTTACCGACTTAATTCCGTATGCTTCACCAATTTTTATAAAATCAGGATTATAGTCAAGATTAACAAATGAATATCTCCTGTCATTGAATATTTCCTGCCACTGTCTTACCATTCCAAGGAATGAGTTATTTATAAGCAGTACTTTTACCGGAAGATTATACTGTTTTATCATCATAAGTTCCTGGAATGTCATCTGGAATCCTCCATCACCCACAACAAGCACTACTTTTCTATCAGGCTTTGCCACCTGGGCACCTATTGCCGCAGGAAGTCCAAATCCCATAGTTCCAGCTCCTCCTGATGTCACAATCGAATCAGGGTTTGTATAAGTCATGTACTGTGCTGTCCACATCTGATGCTGTCCAACATCTGTTACAACTATTCCGTCTCCCTTAAGGATATTATCCAGTTCTGAAAGAACTTCCTGAGGAATAAGTTTGTCATCTCCCACTTTTCTATAAACAAGAGGATATTCCTTTTTCCAGACTTTAACTTTTTCCAGCCATTCATCATGTTTTAACTGTGTCAGTTCCTTATTCAGTTCAGTTAAAACATTTTTCAGATCTCCTACTATTGGCACATCTACCTTTTTATTTTTTTCTATTTCAGCAGGATCAATGTCTATATGTAATATTTTTGCTTTTGGACAGAATTTATCAGGATTTCCTGTAATCCTGTCATCAAATCTTATTCCTGCCGCAATTATAAGATCTGCTTCATCTGTTGCATAGTTTGCATAAACTGTTCCATGCATTCCAAGCATTCCTAATGACAGTTCATGATTTCCTGGAAATCCTCCAAGTCCAAGTAATGTCATTGTTACAGGAGCATCTATCCTTTCAGCAAATTCCTTCAGGCATCCTGATGCCTTTGATTTTAAAATTCCTGCTCCTGCTATAATTAAAGGCTTTTTAGATTCCTTTATTAACCTTACAGCCCTTTTTATCTGGCCTGGATGCCCCTTATATGTAGGATCATACCCTTCCAGTCTAAATTCTTTTTCATATAATTTTTCAAAGTCCTGATATGTTATTTTCTGTAATTGAACATCTCTAGGAATATCAACGAGAACCGGTCCTGGTCTACCTGTTGAAGCAATATAGTAAGCTTCCTTCAGAATTCTTGGCAAGTCCTCTATATTCTGTACGAGATAATTCATTTTTGTAATAGGTAGTGTTATTCCCACTATGTCACTTTCCTGAAATGCATCTTTTCCCAATAACGAACTGCCTACCTGCCCAGTTATTGCAAGTACGGGAACAGAATCCATGTGTGCCGTCATTATTCCCGTAACAAGATTTGTTGCTCCCGGCCCTGAAGTGGCAAGGCATACTCCTACTTTCCCGGATACCCTTGCATATCCGTCAGCCTCATGGGCGGCCCCTTGCTCATGTCTTGCAAAATAATGTTTTATTTTGTCAAATTTGTAAATTTCATCATAAATAGGTATTACTGCACCTCCCGGATATCCAAATATATCCTCTACACCTAGTCTGTGCAGACATTCCAGTACTACTCTGGCTCCATTAATCATTTCACTGCTCATTTTCCAACCGCCTTTCTTCTTTCATTCTTTATTCTATTTCCTGAGAATTCAGTCTTTTAACAACATATCCCTTCTTATTAAATTCCTCTATTATTTTCTGAATATGTTCTTCACCGTTTGTTTCAACTGTTACCTGCAGTTCCACATCATGAAATCTGTTAAGATTTTTAAACTGGTTATGATCAAGTCTTATAACGTTGGCATTATTTTCAGAAAGAATTTGCGATACAGCAACCAGCTGTCCTGGTTTATCCGGCAAGTCAACTGAGAATCTGAATATTCTTCCTCTAACAACAAGCCCTTTATTTATCATGGAAGAAATAGTTAACACATCAATATTTCCTCCACTTAAAATTGAAACAATTTTCTTTCCTTTTTCATTAATTTTTCTAAGTGCCGCAACTGAAAGAACTCCTGCATTTTCTGCAACAATTTTATGTTTTTCAACTAACAGAAGGAAGGATTCCATAAGTTCATAGTCAGAAACTGTAATTATATCATCTACATATTTTTTTATATAATCATAGTTTAAATCCCCTATTCTTCTGACAGCTGTACCATCTGCTATTGTATTTACTTCAGGCAGTTCCACAACTTCCCCATTTTTTAAAGCCGCTGTTGCCGAAGCCGCCCCTTCAGGTTCCACTCCAATTATCTTTATCATTGGGTTTTTCAGTTTTGCCGCAAGTGCAATTCCGGAAATAAGTCCTCCCCCTCCAAGAGGAACAAGAATTATATCAGTATCCGGCAATTCCTCCAGCACTTCAAGTGCAATAGTTCCCTGTCCTTCCACAACATCATCATCATTAAAGGGATGAATAAATACATATCCTTCCTTTTCCTGCAATTCTTTAGCATAATTATATGCATCATCATATGCTTCTCCGGCCAGAATAACTTCTGCACCATACTGACGGGTTGCTTCCACCTTTATAAGCGGTGTATATTTAGGCATTACAATGACCGCCTTAATACCAAGTTTCTGTGCGGCAAGTGCCACCCCCTGAGCATGATTTCCTGCAGAAGAAGCTATAACCCCCTTCTTTTTTTCTTCTTCTGTAAGTTTTGCTATTTTGTTATAGGCCCCTCTTAACTTAAACGAACCTGTTCTCTGTAAATTTTCAGGTTTAATATAAACGTCATTCCCTGTTTCTTTTGAAAAAACCGAACTGTGAATTAATTTTGTCTTGGTAATCACAGTATTCAATCTTTCCCTTGCCTCCATAAAATCATAAAGTTTATGCAATTCTTTCACCTTCTCCATCTTTTTCTTTTTTCAGTTTCCTATTTAAAAATCCATCACACATTAATCTAATATTTCAATTGCACCTTCTGCAGCAGAAGACACATGCATAGCATATTTTTTCAGATATCCTTTTACTTCAATTTTAAATGGTTCTAACTTAGCTTTTCTAGCTTCAATTTCTTCATCTGAAATTTTTATATTAATTTTTCTGTTTGGAATATCAATTTCAACAATATCTCCATCCTGAACTATTGCAATATTTCCACCTGAAGCGGCTTCCGGTGAAACGTGACCTATTGAAGCCCCTCTTGTTGCTCCTGAGAATCTTCCGTCAGTAATCAATGCAACATCCTTATCAAGTCCCATTCCTGCAATCATTGCTGTTGGTGATAACATTTCCCTCATTCCAGGTCCACCTTTTGGTCCTTCGTATCTAATAACTACCACATCTCCAGCTACAATTTTTCCACCGACAATGGCATCTACCGCTTCTTCTTCACTATTAAATACTTTCGCAGGTCCTGAATGCTGCAGCATATCCGGTGCAACAGCTCCTTCTTTTACAACGCATCCGTCCGGTGCCAGATTTCCTTTTAATACAGCAATTCCTCCAGTTTGATACGCCGGCTTGTCCCAAGGCTTGATTACATCATCATCGTTAATATACGCTTCCCTTGCCAGTTCTCCTTGAGTCTGAAGTGCTACCGTCTTGGCATTTTCATGTAATCTTCCATTTTCAAGCATTCTTTTCATAACTCCAGTAACTCCTCCGGCTCTGTATAAATCTTCTATAAAATGCTCTCCGGAAGGTGATAACTTACAAATTTGACGTGTTTTCTGAGCTATTTCATTGAAATCATCCAAAGTCAGCTTAACTCCCGCTTCATGTGCTATTGCAGGTAAATGTAACGCCGTATTTGATGATCCACCTAATGCCATGTCTACTGCAACTGCATTTTCAAATGCTTCCCTTGTTAAAATATCACTTGGTCTTAAATCTGCTTTTAAAACTTCCATAATTTGCATACCTGCTTTTTTAGCAAGTCTTGCCCTTTCTGAAAATACTGCAGGAACAGTTCCATTTCCAGGAAGTCCCATTCCAAGTGCTTCTGTCAGACAGTTCATTGTGTTTGCTGTATACATTCCTGCACATGAACCACATGTAGGACACGCCATTTCTTCAACTGAATTCAGTTCCTTTTTAGTAATTTTTCCGGTATTATATGAACCAACTGCTTCAAATACATTACTTAACCCTATTTTCTTACCTTTGTAGACTCCTGCAAGCATCGCCCCCCCGCTTATAAATATTGCAGGAATATTCAATCTTGCCGCGGCAATCAACATTCCAGGTACCACTTTATCGCAGCTTGGCATAAATACAATTGCATCAAACGGAGTTGCCATGGCAACTGCTTCAATCGAATCTGCAACTATATTTCTTGTTACCAGTGAATATTTCATCCCAATATGGTTCATTGCAAGTCCGTCACAAATTCCAATTGTATTAAATTCCATTGGAACTCCTCCAGCCATTCTGATTCCATCTTTTACCGATTGAACCAGATCCTTCAAATGAACATGTCCAGGTATTATTTCATTAAATGAATTCGCAATCCCAATTATCGGTTTATCCATTTCATCATTTACAAACCCCAATCCCTTTAACAATGATCTATGTGGTGCCCTCGCCGCACCTTTTGTCAAGTTGTTACTTCTTTCTTTTCCTTTTGCTGTCATCGATTTCACTCTCCTAATTTTATTTAATCCTTAATTTTTTAACAGAATATTTTCTAAAATAAAAGGCGATCTGTTTTCAAATCGCCTTAAAAAGTCTATAATTAAGATTTATATTTCCTAAGATTTTTTTGGAATAACTGCAATTCATGTTTTTATATTACGAGTATATTATTAACAATTTTAATAATAGTCTTTTCTCATTATTACTGATTCCATTTCAAAATCATTCCTGGAAACTTTCAAGGCTGAAAATTGTAATTTTTTCACGACTATGAGTCCTAGAATTTGAATATTAATTATGAGTAATAATATGACTAAAATTAATGTTAATGACATTTTTTCCTCCTTCATTTCATGAATTTTCAAATTATTTACTAGATTATTGTATCAAAAATAACTATTAATGTAAAATATAGGTTTTTTATATCATTTATATATATCATAAATTATTATATTCCTTGTTTTTCTAGACTTCTAAAACATAAAAACTACCTGGAAATATTTCCGGGTAGTCTCGATATATTATTATTATTACTGTTCTCTAGCTACTACTTTTATTTCAACTCTTCTATTTTGTGCTCTTCCAGCTTCTGTAGAATTACTTGCTATTGGCTGTCTGCTTCCATATCCAACAGAAGTTATTCTTGAACTTTTTACTCCTTTTGAGATTAAGTAAGATGATACAGAAGAAGCTCTGTTTCTTGAAAGAGGTTCGTTTATCGAATCATTTCCAGTGCTGTCAGTATGTCCTGAAACAATTATATCACTATCAGGATATTTTTGTAAAACTTCAGCTACTTTATCAAGCAGATCTTCAAATTTTGGCTTTATTATACTGCTGTTTGTATCAAATGTGATATTTTCAGGAGCTACAAGTTTTATTTCCCCTTGCCCTGTTCTTTCAACTTCTACACCTGAACCTTTTAATTTAGTCTTCAACTCTTTCTCCTGTCTGTCAAAGATATTTCCTATAACTGCTCCTACTGCTGCCCCTCCAGCTGTTCCTATAACTGTTCCTTTTGTATCTTTTCCTATTACCTGTCCTAATACAGCACCTGCCGCAGCTCCTATTCCGGCACCTACTCCTGTCTTACTTACTTTTGTTGTTCCATCACTTGCTGTTGTACAAGATACCACAAGTAACATTGATAACATAAATATTGTTAATAACTTTTTCATTTTTATCCCTCCTAATGTTTATTATTTTACTTGATGAAAGTATATTCTACAATTACATCCTTTTCTGTTTGTTTTAACTTTGAAATCAATTTGTTGTTGTAATTCCCTTTAAACATGATATAATAATGGCTGCATTACTATAAGCTGTAATTGTAAAATTAAAGGAGAAAAACTTTTATGAAAATATATGTTGCACCAATGGCAGGAATTACCGACTATTCCTTTAGAAAAATACTGGAAAAATTTAATCCTGATTTTCTTTTTACTGAAATGGTAAATGCACATCTTCTTGCCGCCAATGATAAAACCACAGAAAAAGAACTTTTGAAATGTGATAATTTCCAAAATACAGGAACACAGGTTTTCGGAAGTGACGAAGAAGAAATTGTATTTTCATTTCAGAAGCTTGAAAAAATGGGCTTTAAAAAAATCAATCTTAATATGGGATGTCCCCAGCCAAAAATTATAAAAAATGGCTCAGGTTCTGCACTGCTTCCCAATACTGAATTTGTTGAGAAAATTTTATACAGATTGAAAAATACTTTATCAGACAGTACAAAAATTTCAATAAAAATACGTATAGGATATAAAGATTTTTCTAATCCCGAATTCTATTTAAATCTTGCAAATAAATATAACCTTGATTTCATCTGTGTTCATGGGCGTACACAGGAACAAATTTATGGTGGAAGTGCCAACTGGGACATTGTCAGTCAGCTTTCTTCTCTTCCAAGAAACACTGATTTTATCGGAAATGGTGATTTATTTGAACCGCATGATATAATTCAGAAAATAAAAAATTCAAACTTGGATGGAACCATGCTTGCACGTGGAATTGTTGGAAATCCATGGATTATTTCTCAAATAAGGGAACTTATTCAGCAGGGAAAAATTTCATCTATTCCTGATTTTCTTGAAATAAAGTCCACTCTTTTAGAACATTTGGAACTTTTATCAGAAAATAAGGGGTCAATAACTGCATCCATGGAAATAAATAAATTTATAAAGCCTTATTTCAAGCCTTTTCATAGTGAAAAACTAACTGAAAAACTTAATAGAATTATTGTTGAAAAAAATCTTAAAAATAAAATTGAGTTAATTTCTTCGTTATAAAAATTTTAATTAATTTTCTATTTTTAACCAAAGATTTTTATAAATTCTATATATTAAAACTTTGAAGAACAAATAAATATTGACTTTTTTCTACTATTTACTTTTTAAAAAAATAAGATATACTAGTATTAGACTATATTAGGAGGTTAAATATTATGGACAGGGAAAACTCATCTACAAATAATAACAGCAGAATAAGGGAGCTTATTTCCCGTCTTGATACGGAACATCGATTAAGTCTTTCTGAATATGAGGAAGTTTTAAAAAACCGTACAGAAGAGGATGAAAAATTTGCACAGGAACTGGCTGTTAAATGGAGAAAAAAAATTTATGGAAACGGAGTCTACACAAGAGGACTTATAGAATTTACAAATTATTGTAAAAATAATTGCCATTACTGTGGTATTCAAAGCTCAAATCACGAAGTTGAAAGATATCGTCTTACTAAGGAAGACATCCTTTCCTGCTGCGAAGAAGGTTATAGGCTGGGATTTCGTACTTTTGTACTGCAGGGTGGGGAAGATCCCTATTTTACTGATGAGAGGATGGTAGATATAATAAAATCCATCCGGAAAAATTATCCTGACTGTGCTATTACAATATCCATCGGTGAAAGAACAAAAGAATCCTATAAAGCTTTTTTTGATGCAGGAGCAGACAGATATCTCCTCCGTCATGAAACAGCAGACAGGGAGCATTATAATATTTTACATCCTAAGGAACTTTCATTTGATAAACGTAGGGAATGTCTAGGATATCTCAAGGAAATAGGATATCAGGTGGGATGCGGATTTATGGTGGGTTCTCCTGGGCAGACTTACCATACTCTTGCTGAAGATTTATACTTCATACAGGAATTTCAGCCTGAAATGTGTGGTATCGGACCTTTTATTCCACAGCATTCCACAATTTTTGCAGATAAAAAACAGGGTGAATTGTCAGAAACTCTTTTTCTTCTTTCACTTTTAAGATTGATTAAGCCAAACTTGCTCATTCCATCTACTACTGCCCTCGGAACTATTCATCCGCGTGGACGTGAAATGGGAATTGATGCAGGAGCAAATGTTGTTATGCCAAATTTGTCCCCTGTTTCAGTCAGAAAAAAATATGCACTCTATGATAATAAAATATGTACAGGAGATGAATCTGCACAGTGTAGAAGCTGTCTCAATCAGAGAATGTCCTCCATAGGATATGAACTTGTTACTAATCGTGGAGATATAAAAAAATAAATTTAGAAATTGTACTGTTATACTGCACCCAAAATCTTTGATACAAGATTAGAGGTGCAGTTTTTTATGAGCAAATTAACAGTTTTCCATTTTACCAGTTTCAATATAAAAAGAACATATACTTATCCAATAAACTCGTCTATATTGAATTAAGCATATGTTCCATAAAATAATTTCTATTTAACTTTTATTTGACTATTTAGGCGATACTAAAATCTTAACTTGACTTTTTTCTTTTACAAGAGCTTCAAATCCTTCTTCAACTATATCATCTAATTTAATTCTTTTAGTTACAAGAAGATCTTTAGAGAAGTATCCTTGTCCCATTAATTCAAGAACTTTAGGGAATACATCACGGTAAGCAATAACTCCTTTCATTGTTTTTTCCTGAATTACTATTTCATTTGGATGAATTGTTGCAGGTTTTTCCCAAATACTTACAACTACAAGTTCTCCTCCTTTTTCTGCAACTTCAAGAGATTGTGGAAGTACTACTGGAACTCCTGTTACTTCAAATGATACGTTAACTCCTCCATTAGTTTGTTTTCTAATTGATTCTACAGCATCTTCTTTTGCAGGATCTACTATTATTGCTCCTAATTCTTTTGCTTTTGCTTGACGTTCAGGTGATAATTCTACTGCATATATTCTTGATGCCCCTGCCGCTCTTAATGCATCTATAACCAATAATCCTATAGGACCGCAACCAAATACTGCTGCTGTATCCCCGGCTTTTATTCTACTTTGTCTTACAGCATATAATCCAACTGCTGCCGGTTCTGTTAAAGCTCCTTGTTCAAAATCTACATTTTCTGGTAATTTGTGAGCCTGATCCTCATTTACAACAACGTATTCAGAGAATCCTCCTCCTCCACCAGCTAATCCTATGAAGTTTAAGTTAGGATCTAAGTTGTATTTCCCTTTTAATCCGTCTTTTGCGTGGATTGGTTCTACAGTAACTCTATCTCCAACTTTAAATTTAGTTATTTCAGGACCAACTTCTACAACTTCTCCTGAAAATTCGTGTCCCATAACTAAAGGGGCTTTTTCTCCTGTATATGGATGTGGTTTATCTACCGGAATAAAAATAGGTCCTCCCAAATATTCATGCAAATCACTTCCACAGATTCCGCAGTATTTCACTTCAATCTTAATTTGATTTGCTTTTGGTTGAGGTATTTCCAGTTCTTCAACCCTTACATCATTTCTGTTGTGCCATCTAGCCGCTTTCATTTTTGCCATTTACATCGCCTCCTATATTTATCTTCATATATTATACCTTTATTTCTACTTATTTCAATAGTAAAATTTAAAAATTTTTAAAGTTATTTTTTTCATCAATTTAAACATTTGATTTTTCTTATAAAACTGTATTTCTTAAAAAAAGAAAATACAATTTTATATTAATTAAAAATTATCTACTGCTTTTTTCTGTTCCTCTGTAAGAACACTTCTAATTTTTTCGTTTCTTTCTGCTCTAAGTCTTTCGAATTCTTTTGAAAAATCTTCTTCAGACATGAATTTTTCCTTAAGTTTTCTAACTTCCCTCTTAAAATCCCTGTCATATTTCAAAATATCTGCCTTCTGCTCATTCTTTAATTCTAAATTATCCAGCAAGTTTTTGATTTTATCATTTTTTTCTTCAAATTCGATTTTTTTACTGTTTATATAGTCATTATACAGTAAAAGCTGGTCATATGATAAAATTTTTGCTATTTCTTCATATCTTTTGCTTTCTATTTCTGATAATTTTTCTTTTTTCGTTTCATACTTTTTAAGCATTCCGTTTACACCTTCTGCTCTTTTCTGATATCTGTCAAACACTTTTGAAAGCTGTTTCTGCTGTTGTGAAGTTGCATTAACAGCCTTATAGATTTCAGCCTTTGAGATTTTCACAGTATAAACTTTCTGGTAATAGTCTTCATATGAATATAGAAAACTGTTTATGCTCAACATTAATGCACATAAAAATAATATTTTTTTCATATATCGCCTCATTTATAATAATTTTTTTATTATTATAACATTTTTTTCAATTATTTTGTAGAGTTATAATTCGGAGCTTCTTTTGTTATTATAACATCATGTGGATGGCTTTCCTTCAATCCTGCATTTGTTATTCTTACAAATTTTCCATTTTCTTTTAACTCTTTAATTGTAGGTGTTCCGCAATATCCCATTCCAGATCTTAATCCACCGCACATTTGATATACTGTATCCTTCAATGCCCCTTTAAATGGAACCATTGATTCTATTCCTTCAGGAACTAATTTCTCTGTTGCAGATTCAAGCTGGAAGTATCTGTCGCTGCTTCCTCTCTTCATTGCAGCAAGTGATCCCATTCCTGCATATGTTTTGTATTTTCTTCCGTTATAAAGAATTTCTTCTCCAGGTGCTTCCTGAGTACCTGCCAGAATTCCTCCAAGCATTACGCAATCTGCTCCTGCCGCTATTGCCTTCACAATATCCCCTGAAAGTTTTATTCCACCATCGGCTATTACTCCTACGCCTTTTTCCTTACATACATCTGCCACTTCCATTACAGCAGTAATTTGTGGAACTCCAACTCCTGCAACAACTCTCGTAGTACAGATTGACCCAGGTCCAACCCCTACTTTTACTGCATTTACTCCTGCATCTATAAGTGCAAGTGCAGCTTCTTTCGTAACTATATTTCCACCAATCAGGTCAAGATCAGGGAATGTTTTTCTTATTTCCCTTATTCTTTCTACCACTCCTCTTGAATGTCCGTGAGCTGAATCCACTGTTATTATGTCAACTCCGGCATCTATAAGAGCCTGTATTCTTTTAATTGTATCACTTCCGATTCCTACAGCCGCTCCAACTCTCAATCTTCCATGAGAATCTTTACATGCGTTAGGATAATTTATTATGTTATCAATATCCTTTATTGTAATTAAACCTTTCAGTTTATTCCCCTCTACAATTGGAAGTTTTTCTATTCTATGTTCAAGAAGAATTGATTTTGCTTCTTCAAGAGTAGTTCCTACAGGTGCTGTTACAAGATTTTCCTTTGTCATTATATCTGTAACTTTTACTGATAAGTCTTCTCTGTACTTTAAATCTCT
Organism: Leptotrichia sp. oral taxon 215 str. W9775; assembly: GCF_000469505.1. Taxonomy (NCBI): domain Bacteria; kingdom Fusobacteriati; phylum Fusobacteriota; class Fusobacteriia; order Fusobacteriales; family Leptotrichiaceae; genus Leptotrichia; species Leptotrichia sp. oral taxon 215. The sequence goes on from NZ_KI272838.1 coordinate 106,783, forward strand.
GTTGGTAATAATTCCCTTTAAACTACCTTCTCCATCCACAATAGGCAATCCTGAAATTTTGTATTCCTTCATCAGATTATTTGCTTCCTGCAATATTGCATCTTCCCTTAAAGTTATCGGATTAGTAATCATACCGCTTTCATATCTTTTTACCTTTTGAACTTCCTCAGCCTGTCTTTCAATAGTCATATTCTTATGAATAAAACCTATTCCACCTTCCCTTGCTATTGCTATGGCAAGAACAGCTTCAGTTACCGTATCCATAGCCGCACTCATAATAGGGATATTCAGTTCCAGTTTTTCTGTAACCTTTGTTTTTAGTGACACTTCGTGAGGTAATACTTCAGATGCCTGAGGAATTAACAATACATCATCAAATGTCAGACCTTCAGAAATTACAATTTTGTCTTTTTGACTCATTTCAAAATCCTCCTTCTTATTTTTTCTATTTTCAGTTGATAAATATTTTTAATATGAATAAAAAAAATATATTGATATGTTAATAAAATTATATCATTCTATCACAATTTTATCAATAATTTCAATTATTTTTCCAATATTTCCTATTCATTTTTTTTATACTTTTCCCATAATATTTTTTACCAAAGTTATAATTAAAAGAAATTTATCTTGACATCAATAACACAAATCATTATAATAGAGCAGAATAATTTTATAGAAATAGGAGATTTGAAAAGAAAATGAAATACAACATTATAAAAACTATAAAAGAATATGCGGTTATTACACTTGGTGTATTCATATTATCAGTCGGGCTGCAATTTTTCTTTTTCCCGAATAAAATAGCCAGTGGAGGAATTACAGGGTTTGCCCTGATTATGACCCACATGTTTAATATACCCAGCAGTATTGTTGTTACAATTGGTAACGTCATATTATTTTCCATGGCATTTGTAATGATAAGTGGCCAATTTGGAATTAAGAGCATTTATGCGACTATACTTTTATCACTTTTTTTAGGAATATTTGAAAAATTTGCTCCTAATCAGGCTTTTACAGATGACTTAATATTAGCAACTATATTCGGTAGTGTTTTTGCGGCTGTCGGAACTGCGATGCTTTATATGTTTGAAGCTTCGACTGGAGGAACTTCAATAATTGGAAGAATTATCCAGAAATATTTCCACATAGGATACGGAATGTCTAATTTTATGGTAGACGCCACTGTTACAATTCTTGCCATGTTTTCCTTCGGTATTGAATTGGCGCTTGTAGGTTTATTGAGTGTCTATTTTTCAGGTTTTTTAACTGACAAATTGATTGACGGATTTTACTCAAGTAAACAGGTTATGGTAATAACATCACAGAAAGACCTTGTTATAAACTACATTCTGAAGGACTTTGACAGAGGATGTACAATCCTTAAAGCAGTCGGAGGATATTCAGGGGCAGAAAGAGATATTCTTCTTGTTATACTTGACAGAAGGCAGTTTATTGCACTAAGAAAATTTTTAAAGGAAAATGATCCACGTGCCTTCGTAACAGTTACAGAAACTTCGAAAGTTTTTGGGGAAGGATTTAATCAGCTGCATTAAAAATTAACAATATCAAGCAAAAAAATAATAGTTATTCATTTATCAAAATTTTACTCATATAAAACAGTCATTCATTAA
>NZ_KI272838.1:108516-126974 GCF_000469505.1 Leptotrichia sp. oral taxon 215 str. W9775
TTACTCATATAAAACAGTCATTCATTAAGAAAAATTATAAACTCGCTTTAAAAAGCTCAGACAATAATTTTTTCTACAATTCATTTCCTGTTTTATATTGTAAAATTGTCTAATAATTCATAACTATTATTTTTTTATTTTATATTATCACCTTGTAATTAGGACAAGGGGTTATCCTTTCTTCTCATTTAATTTTATTATTTCTATAATTGTATCTGTTGCCTGTACCATGCTTTCAAGTGCAACAAATTCATATTTCCCATGGAAATTTTCTCCACCTGCAAATATATTTGGTGTAGGAAGTCCCATAAATGAAATTTTTGACCCGTCAGTACCACCACGAATAGCTTTTATAATAGGTTTAATTCCAAGATTTTCCATAGCTTCTTTTGCAATTTCCACTACATTCATGTGATTTTTTATAACTTCCCCCATGTTGTAATACTGATCCTTCAAGCTTACTTTTACTGTTCCTTCTCCATATTTTTCATTTATTTTTTTTGCGACATCTTCTGCAAATTTTTTCTTTGCAAGGAATTTTTCCTTATCATGATCTCTTAAAATATATGACAGTTCAGCATCTTCAATAGTTGTTTTCATTCTTTCAAGCAGGTAGAATCCTTCATATCCTTCTGTTTTTTCAGGAACTTCATCTGCCGGGAATAATGAAGCCAGTTCAACTGCAATTGTATTTGCATTTACCATTTTACCTTTTGCAGTACCTGGATGTACACTTTTCCCCTTTATTGTAAAAATTGCTTCTGCCGCATTGAAACTTTCATATTCCAGTTCCCCTACAGGCCCTCCGTCCATTGTGTAGGCAAAGTCTGCATTAAATTCTTTTACATTAAAATTATCTGCCCCTCTTCCTATTTCTTCATCAGGCCCAAAAGCTACCCTTACATCTCCATGTTTAATTTCAGGATGATTTTTAAGATATTTTACAGCTTCTATAATTTCCACTATTCCTGATTTGTCATCTGCACCAAGAAGTGTAGTTCCGTCTGTAGTAATAAGTGTTTTTCCTACATAATTTTTCAAATTTGGAAATTCATCTACATGCATTGTTATTCCTAAATCCTTATTTAGCACTATGTCTTTCCCGTCATAGTTTTCAATTATCTGAGGATTTATATTTACAGCGTTGAAGTCTGCCGTATCCATATGGGCAATAAATCCTATTACAGGAACCTTTTTATCTGTATTTGATGGTAATGTACCATTTACAAAGCAAGCATCATTTATAAATACATTTTCAAGCCCTATTTCTTCCAGTTCAGCCTTCAGCATTTTTGCAAATTCTACCTGTGTCTGCGTTGTCGGTATTGTTTCACTTTCATCATTTGATCTTGTTTCAATTTTTACATACTTCAAAAATCTTTCTTTTAATGTATCATACATTTCAATTTCCTGCCTTTCTTTATTTAAAGATTAATTTTATATACACAATGTCCATTATTGGTTTCTATTAGTTTTCCGCCGTTATCCTTTATAACCTTCTGCGAGGGTATATTACTTTCATTGCAAGTAATTATTATATACTTATGATTTCTAAACAATGCAAGGGCATTTTTTAATATCTTTTTTCCATATCCCTTATTTCTATAGTCTTTTCCAACAAAATATCCTATATTTCCACCTATTTTTTTCAAATTTTCATTTAAAGTCTCTCTAATTTTAACTATTCCTATTATTTTTTCATTTATTTCTACCCAGTAAACTTTTTGTGGAACTCTTCCAGAATCTGGATTTTCACTATCTTTAATAAATTTATTCAAGAGTTTTTCAAATTCTTTCATATTCTTGGGAATTTTCATCTGAAACCCATTGATATTTTCACTTTCAAGACTTTGTAAAAAAAATAGCTCTCTTTCTCCGTCTTTTAGGGAAGTTTGCCTAAAACTTATTTCCATAATAATTTTTCCTTTCTACTTTTAGTATACCCTATTATACTAATTATTTCAAATTTTATATTTATAACTAAAATGGCTCTTTGTCAAGAGTGGGGGGTGGAAAAAGTTCGATAACCTTAAGAGATTCTAAAGAGTATAGAGGAATGGATGAATAATTATCCGCGAAAACTTTTTAATGGAAAAAGCTCAAAAGAAATGTATGATATTGAACTGAAACAGTACATTTCATAATATTTCATAAAAAAGTGACATTTACTATTGCAATTTACCTTAAGTGTCTAACCGAAAAATAACTCTTGACTTTATAATACACATCTTGTACAATGTGTGTAAGATATTTTTTCTGTGTTGTTTTTCAATTGAGGAGACTGAAAAATTAATGTGAATTTATTTATAAACAAAAAAAGAAAATATAATAAACACGAGAATATAATGATGAAGAAAATATAATAAATACGAGAATATAATGATGAAGAAAATATAATGAATACGAGAATATAATGATGGAGATGAATGACAGAGATGAATAATGAAATGATAAACAAAAACAACAATTTAAGAAAAAATATCTCAATAAATTCGGATGACTTTTATGTTCTAAGCAGTTTTGCAAAAAAAGTCGGTATTAGTTTTTCAGAGCTAGTTAGGAAAGCAGCATTGAAATATGTTGAGGAACAGGAAAAATTGGACTTATCTGATTTTTTACGTGCTAATTATCCCTTTGCTTCAGATGAAGAGGAAACTGAACTTACTGAAATTTTGAAAACTCTTGATCTGGAAGATACGGGAAAGGAGTTAAGCCTTGAAGACATCATATAGAGTTACTTATACAACTGATGTTCAAAAGTTTATAAAAAAGAATAAAGATATAGGCTTAAAATTTTTTAAAGCCTTTACAGAACTTGCTGAAAATTCTAATTTGAGAGCTTCAACTTTTGATATTGTAGCTATGCAAGGATACAGGAATGTATACAGACTTAGGATAGGACAATACAGAGCCATTTTTTCGGTAGAAAAAGAAATTAAAGTTCTAAAAGTTATGAAAATAGACAGTAGAGGCGATGTTTATAAAAAATAGAGGTTATAAAACCTCTATTTTTTGTGTACTTTACTTTCATAGAATAAAAGTAAATAATAAAGGCACCGTTAGTAAACACTATTGGATACACTAGTGCCTAAAATAGTTTTTAACCCATTATTTACAATACTTTGAGTTGATTCTGAAAAGTTGTTTCCTCTCTTCTTAGTATCAATACTAAAATATTAATAAAAAGAGCAGTACAAAACTACTCTTTTTATTTCTTCACACTGTAATAGAAACTATAATAATATTTTGATACTCTCGGTGCCTTATGTTCTTCTCCTGTAACTGAAATTTCTATTACCTTCACTTTATATTTTACTTTTTCATTTTCTCCTGTGAACTCCAGGATATTTTCAGGTACTACAGAGTCTTTTATTTCATCTTTACGTTTATTAGTTCTTTGCTGTATTTCAGGATTTTTAATAATTTTGTCAACAATTTCCGGCATATTGACTTTAATAAGTTCTTTATTATCTTCAATTTTTCCATCATAGACAGCAATTCCTTCCTGTGAAAGTTTTACAGGGTACTTTCCAAAAAATTCTTTTACATTGTTATTATCTGTAAAATAGCTTTCCAGATTAGTAATTGCATAATCATATTCCTTCACTTCTTCTATACCGTTATACACATTAGTTAAAACATTTTCATTTATTCCGAATGTTACAAAATAGCTGTCTCCTATTGATACAAAATCAGAATATTGATACCATGCACTGTCTATTCCAAGGCTTTTCTCAAACTCTTCCCTGTCTTTATAAGGTTTTCCATCTGCTTTTCCAAAAGGCTTAAGATTTTCTATATCTTTTCTTCTATCATTAATTCCTAAAATATAGTTTAGCACATCTGTAACCTCATACTTCTTTTCTTTGGCCAATTCAGGTTTTTTTACAAGTTTTCCATCCTTTAGAAGACCGTGTTTAACAAGTATTTTTTCAAACCTTTTATTTTGACTCATAAGAGTGATTTTTCTGTTGTTTACAGGAGTGAAAACACTAATATACACAACTGTAATAAGGGAAATCAGTATAACACTCAGCCTTGCCTTGAAAATACTGCTTACCATACAGAATATAAGCCACATTGCCAATAAAACTACAAAATATCTTGAAGGTGTCACTCCATACTGGGAAATTCTTTTTGATATTGAAACTATTGAAAGTACCAGTAGTGGAAGCGAAGCAAAAGGAAAATACTTTTTAAATACTCTTGCCACCGAATCTTTTTTCGCCATAGGAGTTACCATTATCATTATAAACAGGCTGAAAATTGTATACCATAGAATCAGATGGGATACAAGTCCCTGTGGCCAGCTTCTAGTTATAAGCATTTTACCAAAATATACATATAAAATACCTGTATATGTTGTTATTAAAGGTATTACAATAAAATATATCAGAAATTTGAAAATTTTATGAATTTCATAGTTTTCTAAACTTTCATCAACTTTTTTAAGTTTTGAAAGAAAAAATATTACCGAAAATACAAATACTACAAATAACCATGTTTCAATGTATATGTTGCTATCCAATTTTATTAGTGAAAGTCCGTCAATTGTAGCAAATACGGCAATAAGTCCTAAGAATAAAACTACTGAAAATAATATAGTGACTGTTTTATCAACAATGACACTCTGAAAATATTTTTCTTCCTCATCTTTTTTTCCTATAACCGGTACAAGCAGGAAACAAAGGAAAAATATTATCCCTGTTGCCATCAATTGCTCCAGACTATCTAAAGTAGAACTGTTATTTTTACCGGATAAATAATAAAATCTGTAAAAAATTATAAAAACAAGTGTAATCAGTGCATTTACAAATCTTATTACCCATTTATTTTTTCCTGAAAAATATTTTTCCCTTGCCAGTTCCAATGCCAAAGTTAAAGGAATACTCATTCCTAGCAAAGTTACCATTTTATGCAGTTCATTTAGCAGATTTTCATTTTTTAACTCAGGATTTTCTACAAGATAAACTGAAAGTATAAAAACCACTACACTACAAAAAACTGTCAATGGAAACCTTTCAATTGCTTTTTTCATATCAGGTAAAAAACTTTTTATTTTTTCTTTTATTTTAGACATAGAAATTTCTCCCTTCTATTTATTTTTTCTATTTTACTACTTTAAGCTTAAAGAAAAATGAAAATTTCAAAATTTTTTATAATATAAATAAAAAGGAGAAATTATACTAAAATATACCTTCAGACTTTTCAGTATTTATTTTCTGTATCCTTCATTTTATAAACAGCATCTATTTTTTCAGTTTTTTTATTTCTATTTCCAGTTTATCAAGCAGAAGGTCAAATTGTTTTGCAACTTCTTCTATTGCAGTTTTTTTAGATAAATCGACACCTGCTTTTTTAAGCTGGCTCATTGGGAAGTCGCTTCCTCCTGAAGAAAGAAGTCCTATATACTTTTTCAATGCCGCATTTCTTTTCTTTTCATCCTTTTCTTTGATTATCTTATCGTAAAGTATTGCCGATGATGCAAAACAAGTTGCATACTGGTATACATAGAAAGGAGAGTTAAAGAAGTGTGGAACTCTTGCCCACAATACATATAGAAGCTCTTCCTTCTCGACATTTTTTCCATAATATTCATCAAATAATTTTTCTATAATTCCTGTTAAAACTTCAGCAGTTACAGGCTCACCTTTTTCCACCAGTTCGTGTGCCTGATATTCATAGTCTGCAAGAAGTGCCTGAAAATAGAATGTTCCTGTTATATTTCCTATTTCCTGTTCAAGCAGTGCTATTTTTTCAACAGGATCTTCAGTATTTTCAAGCATATAGTCAAGCAGAAGCTTTTCATTAAATGTTGAAGCTACTTCAGCCACAAATATTGTATAGTCAGAAGTTGAAAATGGCTGATTTTCATCAGAATAAAGTGTATGCAAAGTATGACCAAGTTCATGTGCCAAAGTAAACACGCTATCCAATGTTTTATTATAATTTAAAAGCATGTAAGGGTGTACACCGTAAACTCCAGCTGAATATGCTCCGCTTCTTTTACCTTTTGCTTCAAAAACATCAAGCCAGCCTTCACTTATCGCCTTTTTCATTTTTTCCGTATATTCTTCTCCAAGAGGAGCTACTGATTTTAACACCATTTCTTTAGCATCATCATATTCATAGTCCTTGTCAAATTCAACAAGATTTATCGAACCGTCATAGTTATGATATTTTTTCAGACCTAATATTTTTTTTCTTAACTTCAAGTATCTTTTTAAAGGTTCTGTATTTTTTTTCGCTGTATTTATAAGATTTAAATAAACCTTTTCAGGAATATTGTTTCCTTCCAGAAATCTTGATAAAAAAGTTTCATAATTATGGGATTTCATTGATGCTATATCCCTCTGTAAAAGTGAATTATATACTGCCGCAATTGTATTTTCTCTTTTCTTATATAATCCGTAATAATTTTCAAACATCAATTTTCTGTCTTCCTGATTTCTATTTTTAGTCAGTATTTTCGAATAATTTGCAGGCGTCACTTCAACTTCTTCACCTGTACTTAATTTTACTGTTGGCCATTCCACATCAGTTACAGTTATTTCAGAATATATTGTTCTTGGTGCCGACATATATGAACTGTAAAATGAAAGCAGTTTACTTTCGTTTTCCTTCAATACATGTTCCTGAAGCCTGAATAGGTTTTCTAATCCAAATCTGTAGTCTGAAAATTCCTTTTTAACTATCCATTTTTCTATTTTTTCCCTATTATTTATAAGTTCAGAATTTATCCATGACAGTTCTGTATTTATTTTTGCAAACAGGAACTCTACCTTCTGCAGGTTTTCCACAGCATCCTTATCAAGTGAATTTAAATCCCTTGCCAATTGTGGATAACGATACAATTTGTAAGAAATTTTATCCATTTCTTCCTGTTTCTTAAAAAATTCAAGTAAAGCTTTTTCCTCCCCAAGTTTTCCTTTGTATGAAACCAGTTCTTCAGCCTGTTTTTCAACTTTCCTGTAGTCTTTTCCCCATTCTTTGTAATCTTTATAAATATCACTTAAGTTCCATTTATATTCTTTACCTGTTTCCTGTTCTTTTTTCTTAGTTACCTTTGCTGTTTCCTTTTCCTTCACTGTTTTTTTACATGTACTTTTTTTCATATTATTCCCTTCCTCCAAACTTCATATACAAAAATATTACCAATGCAATCGGTATGATATATACAACCACTGATAAAAAAGCATCAAGCGCAACTTTTAGAAAAGCTATTATAATAACAATTATCAGTGCATAAATTAAACTCTGTATTAGCATCTGCATATTGTTTTTTGGCGTTACATCTCTCATTTTTATATACCTCCCACCATATTAATTTTTTTATATTTATTTTGTAGCCCTTATTTAAATATACTTCTTTATTAAGAGTCTTTCCTTCCCCTTTTTTGTCTCCCCTCTATCTGAAAAAAGCCTGTATTTTCCATATCCTCTTATTGTTATAACAGAATCCATTTCAAGCATTTTTGACTTATCCTTTTCAGGCGAGTAATCTACAAGAACTTTTCCCTTTTCAATTGGTTCTATAACTTTTGTCCTTGATAAATTTGTTATTGCAGACACTATGCTGTCCAGCCTTTTAGAAGGAACTGTAATTATTTTATCATCAAATTTATATTTTGGAAGATTTTCCTTATTATCAAGGGAAATTTTCCTTACTTTACATGGAGCCTTCCCTATCTGTTTCAGTTCACTTAATATATGGTCTGAAATTTTTTCTGAAACGGGAATATACCCCCTGTCATCTTCCAATATCAGATCTCCCATAAGTTCTCTTTTTATATTAAGCCCCATAAGGCTTCCAAGAAAATCCTTATGCTCATATTCCCTAAATTTTGAATTTATCTCTATTTCAAGTAATTTACATGGAAACTCGGTATTTCCTTCATAAACATCAAATCCGGCAGGAATAAATCCTATCTGCCTTCTGTCGCTGTCTTCAAATATTCCGTCTGTTACAACTTTAACTCCGTCAAATTTTTCTGTCAGTTTTTTCCAGAAGTTTGGTGTGTAAAATTCCTCAGTAAAGCTTACAATTTCATACTTTTTTGCAATTTCAAAAGCATTGTAAAGCTTACTCGCTTCATACTCCATCTCCTGTGGAAACTGTTTTAAAAATATTTCTTTCTTCATTTTATTTCCTCATTTAAACAATTTATTTTCCTATCCCTATTTTAACATAAACCAGTAAAAAATAGTATAGAATATTCTTTTATTCAGAATGGTGGATATTAATTTCTGTATCTTCAATCTGGACAGTCATATGTAAAATATTATGTGCTGACAGTTTTTCCTTTATTTCATTTACTATCCTGTAGTTATTGTACCTTTCATAATTATTAAGTAAAATATGGGCTGTTAATGAAATTTCCTCGTTGTCATTTTTCCACACATGAAGTTCATGTATATTTTCAATTCCATCTATACTTAAGATTTCATTTTTTAGTGTCTCCAGACTAACTTCTGACGGAACAGCTTCCATTAATATGAAAAAAGCTTCCTTTGCTATTCTGTAACCTCCTATGAATACTATAATCGAAATTATAATACTCATAATTATGTCGATATAGACAAAATCCGTAAAATATATAATTATACTTGAAATAATTACTCCTACTGAATTTAATAAATCTCCAAGAAAATGAAGCATTGCCGACTTTATGTTTATGTTATTTTCCTTTTTTGTTGATGAAAATAAAATCCATGTTATAACTATGTTGAATATAAGTCCAATCAACGCTATAAGAAACATGCTTCCAAAATCTATTTCCCTAGGATGAAAAAATCTTATAGCAGATTCATATATCATTCCTGCGGCAATAAGTATAAGAACTATTCCATTCAGGAAAGCCACTATTACTTCAAGCCTTAAAAATCCGTAAGTAAATTTTTCAGTAGGCTTTTTCGTTTCAAAGTATATGGCAACCATGCTTGCTCCCAATGCCAGAACATCAGAAAACATATGAAATGAATCTCCCACAAGGGAAAGTGAATTTGAAAACAGACCTCCAAAAAGCTCCATCAAGGCAAAAAATAATGTCAGGAACAATGTAACATACAGTGTCTTTTTTGATTTTTTCTGAATTTTAAAATGATTTTTATGATGAAAGCTGCTACTCACTATTTTCTGTATCGCCATTTTTCCCACCTCCGTAAAATTGAATTTTTTCTATCAATCAATTATATCATTGATTGATTATAAAAAACAGAAATAAAATTACAACTACTATAAAACCTTTTCTAAGTCTAAATATTTTCAAATTTTTTAAAGTATTTTAAAACAGCCCCTTTCGGAGCTGTCATTTATTTCAGATTTATTATTCACATCATTTATAAAAATTGATAACTGATATTATGCAAAGAACATTTTCAGGTCATCTTCAACATTTGTTATGCTTCCTAATCCAAACTGCTCATTCAGAAGTTTTGCAACATTTGGTGAAATAAATGCAGGTAAAGTTGGCCCTACATGTATATTCTTAATTCCAAGATACAGTAATGCAAGAAGTACTATTACAGCCTTCTGTTCATACCATGCAATGTTGAACTCTATTGGAAGGTCATTTATATCATTTGCATTGAAGATTTCTTTAAGCTTTAATGCTACTACAGCCCATGAATAAGAATCGTTACATTGTCCAGCATCAAGAACTCTAGGTATTCCGTTAATATCTCCTAAACCAAGTTTATTGTATCTGAATTTTGCACATCCTGAAGTCAGTATAACTGTATCTTTTGGTAATTTTTCTGCAAATTCAGTGTAGTAAGATCTTCTAGCCATTCTCGCATCGCAACCGCTCATTACGATAAATTTCTTGATAGCTCCTGATTTTACAGCTTCTACAACTTTATCAGCTACTGCAAACACTTGTCCGTGCGCAAATCCTCCAACAATAGTTCCAGTTTCAATTTCTTTAGGAGCTTCACATTTTTTAGCAAGTTCGATAACTTCTGTATAATCTATCTTACCATTTTCATCAGCTTTCAGCTTTTTCCATCCAGGATATCCAGCAGCATTCAATGTGAATATTCTGTCGTTATATGTTGAATTTGGTTTTGGAGGAACTATACAGTTAGTAGTAAATACAACAGGTCCGTTAAATGTTTCAAATTCAGTTACCTGATGATACCAAGCATTTCCGTAGTTTCCTACAAGGTGTTTATATTTCTTTAATTCAGGATAATAATGTGCAGGAAGCATTTCTGAGTGAGTATAAACATCTACTCCTGTTCCTTCTGTCTGTTCAAGTAATTCTTTTATATCCTTCAAATCATGTCCAGAAATTAATATTCCAGGATTTTTTCCAACTCCAATGTTTACTTCTGTTGCAACAGGTGTTCCATATGCAGAAGTGTTTGCTCCGTCAAGTAAAGCCATTACTTTTACTCCATATTCTCCTGTTTCAAATACTAAAGCTGTTAATTCTTCAGCTGAAAGACTGTCATCTACAGTTGCAAGTAATGCTTTTTCATAGAATTTGTAAATATCATTGTCTGTTGAACCTAAATTATAGGCATGGAATCCATATGCAGCCATTCCTTTTAATCCATAAAGTACTATTTCTCTTAATGATCTTACATCTATATTTTCAGTTCTTAATACTCCCACTTTTTTAGCAAGTTCTACTAAATCATCATTTTCACTGTATTCATAAGTTGTAAGAAAATCATTTTCGAATTTTGGATCTAACGCAATTCCTTCTTTTTCAAGTTCTGATTTAAGGAATTTTCTTAAGTTTACACCTTCCTTAATTGCTTCAATTATTTCAGCACCGTCAAAGTTTGCATTTGTTATGGAAATAAACAGTGATCTGAATAAATACTCATCCACCTTGTCATATCTTTTTCCAGCATTTCTTAGCTGACTTGAATATGCGGCAACTCCTTTTGCGACAAATACAAGAACATCCTGCAGATTTGACACTTCATCTGTTTTTCCACATACACCTTTTACTGTACATCCTTCATTTTTAGCCGTTTCCTGGCATTGAAAACAAAACATACTCATTTTACTACCTCCAAAAAAATTTATTCTATCGTTAAAATAACACCGGCAATTATTAATTTTATCCACAAATAATCTGCCAGCCTTAAGTAATATTTTTGCATGAAGTTATTATAATATTTTTTCACAAAAAAAAACGTAATGTATGTTACGTTTTACATAAATCTTAAAAAATAAATTTTATTTTAACATTCTCTTATTTTTCTTTATTTTTAACTTCTTCAATAATGTTAATTGTTTTATTCATCCATATAATGTCATGCCATTCACCCATTTTGTATCCAATATTTGGAAAATGGCCGATTTTTATAAAACTATTTTTCTCATGAAACTTAAGACTTTTTTCATTTTTTCCAGTTATTGCTGACACTACTTGTACTATCCCCATTTTCTTCATTCTTTTTTCCAGTTCATCATAAAGTTTCTGACCTATTCCTTTTGACTGAACCTCCATATCAAGATAAATACTTATTGTAAAGGAATATCTGTAGGCTTCTCTTTCACCGAACCTATCAGCATAAGCATATCCGACAACTGTTCCGTTTTCATTTTCGGCAACTATATATGGAAATCCATTTGACAAGGTCTTTTCTATTCTAATTTGCATTTCTGATTTATCAGGAACTGTGATTTCAAAGGATATTGTTGTGTCTGCAACATACGGAGAATATATTTCCTGTATTCTTTCTGCATCTTCAGACAGAACATCCCTTATTTTTATACTTTCAGTTTTTATATCTTTGAAATTTTCTTCTTTTGACATTTTTCCTCACTTCTATAATCATATCATTTAATAGTAATTATGGATATTTTTATTCATTTTATTTATATTCTTTTATTTTAAGAAATTTCTGTATATTTACCTATAATTTTCTTTTCTTTTATGATATAATCTTTTTGAAAATAGTATCTGAAAGGAAAAATATGGGAATTATTACAGATTTCATTGCCATTCTGGCAGGAAGCATATTTGGTCTTATTATAGGAAATAAAGTAAAAGAAAGTATGAGAAATATTATAATGGACAGTATTGGTCTTTTCATAATAATTTCAGGTGTGAAAAGTACCCTTGAATCAAACAGGGACATTACAGTTCTTATATATCTCATAATCGGTGTCATTATTGGGCAGATTCTCGATATAGATTTACAAATAAAAAAATTAAGTGTTTTCATTGAAAACAGATTTTCAAGAATTTTATCAATTTCATATAGAAACAAAAATTCTTTAAATTCTGTTGAAAATGAAGAAAAGGAATTTAACTTTGCAAAAGGATTTTCTGTTACGACTATTCTTTACTGTATAGGAGCTATGGCAATAATGGGTTCTATAAACAGCGGTCTTACAGGAGATGACAAGATTTTAAATATAAAAGCCGTTCTGGATGGTGCTACAGCTATTGTATTTGCTTCCATCTATGGAATTGGAACTATTTTCTCGGCTTTTTCAGCGCTTATCTATCAAGGACTCTTTTTTCTTTTTGCCAGACAGATAAAAGATTTCCTTACTCCAAATGCCATAACGGATTTAAATTTTTTAGGCGGTATAATGATTTGCGGTCTAGGAATAAATGTTGTCCTCAAAAAAAATATAAAAGTGGCCAATATGCTTCCTTCAATATTTATACCGATTATTGTAGAAATATTCGTCCACTTTTTTGGCCACTTATTTTAAAATCAATTTCTGAAACTAAGTCAAAGCAAGCTTTAATACAAAGAGTATAGCCAATATGTACATTATTGGCTTTATTTCTTTCCGTCTTCCTGTTGCAAGCTTTAAAACCACATAACTTATTACTGCTCCCGCCACTCCTTCAGCAACACTCATTGTGAAAGGCATCAGGGTAATTGCGAAAAATGCCGGTGCTCCTTCTGTCAAATCATGGAAATTAATCTTTGTAACAACACCAAGCATAAGAACTCCTACAACTATCAATGCAGGGGAAGTCGCTGCTCCAGGAATAATGCTTACTATTCCTGACAGAAAAAAGGAAACTCCAAACAATACGGCAGTTGAAAAGGCTGCAAGTCCTGTTCTTCCACCTTCTGCTATACCAGCTGTACACTCCAGATATGTTGAAGTTGTTGTTGCTCCAAAGAAAGAACTTATTACAGTTGTAGAAGATTCACAAAGCAATGCCCTCTTCATATTTCTAACTTCACCTTTTTCATTGTAAAGATTTCCCTTACTTGCAATTGCAAGCAAAGTTCCTATCTTATCAAAAAAATCCACCATACTTATCGTAAGGACTATCATTACCATATTTATAAGACCTGAAAATATATCCTTTTTCCCTATCAGTCCCTCAAAATCCTGTTTAAAGAACAAATCACCTACACCACCTGGAAGAACAAAACCATGCCATTTGCTTAAATCAGTTACTCCCATAGGTATTCCAAGCAGAGTTGTTGCAATTATTGATATTATCAGTGCTCCTTTTACATTTTTTGCCATTAAAACAAGCATCAGCAGTAACCCAAATACACTTAGAAGTACAGAATTGTCCTTAAAGCTTCCTAAAAATAATCCTGTTTCTGTAGCTACTATTATTCCTGAACTTTTTAATCCGATTAATGCTATAAAAAGTCCGACTCCTGCTGTAATTGCAGTTTTTATATTTTCAGGCAGTCCATCCAGTACAATTTTTCTGACTGAAGATACTGTCACAAGTATAAGTACAACACCTGAAATAGTTACTGCCGCAAGGCCCTGCTGCCATGTATAACCCATTCTTCCAACAACTGTTGACACAAAAAATACTGTAAGTCCAAGTCCAGGAGCTGTTGCCACCGGAAGTTTTGAAAATAGTGCATGCATCAATGTCCCTAACATCGCCACCAGACAGACTGACGTATACAATCCTCCCTCCGGAATTCCCGCTTCCCTTAAAAATCCAGGAATTACAGCAAGCACATATGCCATTGTCAGAAATGTTGTCATTCCCGCTATTATCTCTGTTTTTACATCTGTTCCATTTTTTGAAAGTTCATAATAATTTTCCAGAAATTCATATAATTTTCCTTTTTTCTTATGCCTTTCCTGTTCCATCTGATTTCCTCCTTAAATTTTTTCAAATATTTATATTTATCTTATACACATACTATTTAATATTTTCAGTAATTTTCCATTTTTTATATTATACTTTTTGCTTTTATTAAGTTTTATCAGGACATTAATTATATCACACATCTTCAAAAAAGTTTCTAAAATTTTTTTATTTCTTGACTTAATTGTTTTTTTCTGCTTAAATATAACATATAAACTTTGATAATCAAACTAATTTGAAAATGGAGATGGTTCACATGGATACAAAATTTAAAAACGTTTCAGAAACCCTTCTAATCACATTAAATGCTAGAGGAAAGGATGCAGACAGTCCTAATCCTGTACTGAATGATAAAAAATCTGCTGAAATAATGTCCAGAATTGACTATGACTTCAGTAAATTTGATAAGGGATGGATGTCATATTATGGAATTCTCGCAAGAGCAAAAACTATGGATCAGGAAATAAAAAAATTTATGGATAAATATCCTGACTGCGTTATTGTTTCAGTTGGTGCAGGACTTGATACAAGATTCAGCAGAATTGATAATGGAAAAATAACATGGTATAATCTTGATTTACCTGAAGTTATAGAAAAGAGAAAAGTATTTTTTGAAGAAAATCCGAGAGTCAGAAATATTCCAAAATCAGCTTTTGATTCAAGCTGGACAGAAAATGTTGAAATTAATGGAAAAGAGCTGCTTATTATTTCTGAAGGTGTTCTTATGTATTTTGATGAAAATGAGGTAAAAAATTTTCTTAATATACTGACTGACCGATTTGACAAGTTTACGCTTTATCTGGACTTACTTTCTAAAAAACTTGTAAAGCAGGCAAGAAGACACGATACTTTAAAAACAATGAAAAATGCAGAATTCAAATGGGGAGTAAAAGATGGAAGTGAAGTTGTTAAACTCAATCCAAAAATAAAACAGACAGGGCTTATTAACTTCACTGATGAATTAAAACACCTGCTCCATGGATTTAGAAAGCTTTTTATTCCTATTGCCTATATTATGAATAACCGTCTTGGAATGTATGAATATAAAAAATAATAACTTTTTAAATAGAAAAGCTGCCTTGAAATAGAATAAATATTACCTTATTTTTATTACTATTTTTAGGCAGTTTCTTATTTTAAATCAATTTTTTCAGTTTCTCTCTGGCTTCCTGCACTATATAAAGCTTATTCCCATTTTCAGCAACTTCTTTGTATAACTCTATTGCTTCCCTGGTTTCATCTGCTTTCTCCTTATACGTTGCAAGAAGATATTTAAATCCTAAATTTTGACGTTTTGTCTTTGATTTTTTCAATGCCTCATTTAAAATTTCAATCATTTTTTCATTGTCATTTCCATGAAACAGCATTCCTTCCAGAGCTTTTACAAGATTATATATTTCACTGTCTTTTTTTCTTTTTCCAATTTTTTCTATCTCTTCTGATAGTTCTTTATTGTAAATTTCTGTTGCTTCCTCTTTTTTTCCAAAAGTAATAAGAAATAAAGCTTCATTATAGTAGTATAAAATTTTATCCTGTTTCCTATATAATTTTTTGGATAAATCCACTTCTTTTAATTTTTCATATGCCGTTTCTATTTTCCCTGCTGAAGAATATCCTGCAGCTAAATTTAGTTTCATATAGTTTCTATATTTTTTGTTCTTGTTTCTATTATACTCATTTTCAGTAAGTTCTATAAATTTTTCCGGATCCAGTTCGTTATCCAGAACATTCATATAATTACTGTATAAATACATCCATAATCCGGTATTTACCTTAAGTAATACTAAAAATATTATAGGATACAATAAATAATTAAAAAGAAAATTTTCAGACTTCAATGAAAAAATACCAACAGTAAACACTATTAAAAAATCAATTAAAGCAGATAACAGCAAATATTTTTTTCTTATAGTCATACTTCCCTTCCATAAATCCATTTTAATTTAAGTTTTCTTCCTTATTAAATTTTGCAAGTACCCATTCAATTTTCTTATCCTTAACTCTTTTAGGCTTGAATGAAATTCCGTCAATTATGATAGGCGCTATATCCTCATCATCTTCAGGAATATATCCCATATGCTCAATAAGAAGTCCACTCAAAGTATCATAATGTTTGGATTCCAGTTCAATATGGAAATAATCATTTAAATCATTTAATGAAAGTTCTCCATTTATCAGATATTTATTTATAGCAAGTTTCTTAATTGAAGAATCATCTGCATCAAATTCATCAGCAATATTTCCCATTACTTCCTCAATTAAATCCTCCAATGTCACAATCCCTGAAAATCCACCATATTCATCTATCAATATGGCAATATGTTTCTTTTCAGCCTGCATTTCATTAAAAAGTTCATTGACATTCTTTGTTTCCGGAACAAAATAAGCTTCCTGCATAATTTCTGTTAATTTAACATTCTGGAATCCCTTTCTATAAGCTTCTATCATAAGATCCTTCATAAACAGTATTCCTACAATATTATCTGCCTCATCTTCATATACAGGTATTCTCGAATATACTTCCACTTCCTTTTTTTCAAACAGTTCATCTACTGAAATATTTTTATCAATAAGAAATACCTTTGTTCTGGGAATCATTATTTCCCTTGCAACCTTTTCATCAAATTCAATAATATTTTCTATCATTTCCTTTTCAACTTCATTAATAATTCCATGTTCCCTTCCTACTTCCACAAGTGAACGCAATTCTTCCTTTGATACCTTTTCTTCAATATTATCTTCCTTCATTTTTAACACTGTCAGTATTACATTCGTTGAAAATGTCAGAAACTTGACAAAAGGTGAGAATATTTTTGAAACCATAACAATTATTCCCACTGATGCAAGAGCTGTCTTTTCTGACGATCTCAATGCTATTCTTTTGGGAATCAGCTCACCAAAAACTAAAGTTATATACGATAGCAAAAAAGTTATTAAAATCATTGAAATATGACTACTATAAGGAATTTTTAATTTCCCAAGATATATTGACAGATATTGTGAAAGTCCTGTTGCCGCTGAAGCTGACGCAAAAAAACTTGCAAGTGTTATCCCAACTTGAATTGTTGATAAAAACTTACTTGGCTCCTTCATTAGGTTTTCCAGCATTATCGCCTTTTTATTTCCTTCTTCCACCAATATTTTCAGTTTATTTCTATTTATTGAAACTATTGCCATTTCGGCACTCGAAAAAAAGGCATTTATTCCTGTTAACACTATTATTACAATAAACTGTAAAATCAGGCTGCCCCCGGTTATTGTTTCCACTTTAAATTATTCCTCCTAAATGTGTGTTATTTTATTATTATACCACTTATTATATCACACTTTTTCTTTTGTTTTCTTAGAGCCTGAACTCTTTAAAGTTCAAGCTCTTCAGTATTTGAATTATTTCATCATTCCAAGATATGCGGCACCTAAAATACCTGCATCATTTCCAAGCTGAGCCTGAACTATCTTTAAATTTTCCAGGCATGAAGGCAATGAATACTGCTTAAGTTTTTCATTTATTGCATTGAAAAGGATATCCCCTGCAAGTGCAACTCCTCCTCCAACTACGATTATTTCAGGATCAAGGACATTTAACAGATTTCCCATTCCAAGTGCAATGTACTCAGCTTCATAGTCAACCAGCTTAAGTGCAAATTCGTCTCCTTCCTTTGCTACATCAAAGATATCTTTTGCTTCTATTTCTCTTCCTTTAACTCTTTCATAAAGTTTATTTGTTTTATTTACAGCAAGCCTGCTCTGCGCTTCCCTTATTAATCCAGTAGCTGAAGCGTATGCTTCCCAGCATCCGTCCTGACCGCACCCACAAAGTTTTCCATTTTTTTCAACTTTTATATGTCCGACTTCTCCGCCTCCACCGTTTTTACCGCTTACAAGCTTTCCATCTACTATTATTCCGCCACCAATTCCTGTTCCAATTGCAAGACCAAGAACATTTTTGTATCCTTGTGCGGCACCTTTCCACATTTCTCCAAGTGTTATTACATTTACATCATTATCTACTTTTACCTGCTTGTTCAGATGCTTTTCAAATTCTCCTGCCAGGTCAGCTTCCTTAGACCATGGGAAATTAGCCCAGAATTTTACTATTCTTTCGTTTACTACAGGTCCTGGAACTCCTATTCCTACTCCTTTTACATCTGCTTCAAAATTAATGTTGCTTCCTTTTACCTGTTCCAATAAAATTTTAGACAATCTTTCAACTGTTTTTTCAAAACCTTCCATTGAATCTGTCTTTACTATTGTTGTAAAAATAATATTTCCTGCCTCATCAACAAGCCCTATCTTAGTATTTGTTCCCCCTAAGTCTATCCCTACATAATAATTCATACTTTTCCTCCTATTGATATTTATTTAGGCTCTATAATATATATGGGGGTGGAAAAAGAA
>NZ_KI272839.1 GCF_000469505.1 Leptotrichia sp. oral taxon 215 str. W9775
AGGGAAAATCGGTCGTCGCCAAACTTTTTTTGTTTTTAAAAGTTTGTATTTAATGTTAATCTGGAGTGGGTCATCACTCTTTTTTTATTATTATCTTTATTTTAATACCTTTTTTTGATATACTGAATATGTAGGTAGATTTAAATTAATTTATAATGTTTTAAATTGGAAATTTAGATAATGATTAAATGAGAATAGGATAGACATGAAATACGATACTTTATATTTTTTTGAGATATTGAAAGGGATGAAAAAGTTTTCTTTTAAATCCAGAAGTTTGGAAAATTCTGAAATGGATTGGAACTATAAAGGAATAGGAAATACAAAAGTAGTTACAGAAACATTTTCTGATGGATATAAAATTTATTATTATGATGAGATTTTTATTGAAAATTATTATGATGAAAATAGAAATTTTATTCTTAAAGATAGAAAAATGTGGTACATGAATAAAAATGAATTAGTTTTTTATCATTTTAGAAATAATAGATATGAGAGAATTTTGGAATTTGTATTTATTGATGATAAGTTTGTATTAAGAGAAAGTTATGAATGTGGTTCTGATACTTATTCTGGGGATGTACAGTTTTTTGACTATGGATTCTGTTTTTCTATTAAAATAAAAGGAAAAAGGAAAGATGAATTAATAGAATATACGTATTATTTGGATAATTATTAGCGAGGGAAAAGAATTAATTTGCTAATTTATATACGGGTATTCACAGGTAATCAAGATATTTTAGAATTAAAATTTATATTATGACAGGTGTTTTTATGAAAAATGATAAATTTGTGATATTTGATAGGGATGGAGTAATTAATATTGAAAAATCTTATCTTTACAAGATTGAGGATTTTGAATATGAAACGGGTGTAATTGAAGGTTTAAAAAAGTTGAAAAAGTTAGGGTATAGGTTTCTGATTATAACAAATCAGGCGGGCATTGCAAAGGGATATTATACGGAAGGAGATTACCTGAAGCTGGAAAAGTTTATTATGGATGATTTAAAAAATAAAGGAATAGATATAGAAAAGACATATTACTGTCCACATCATCCTGAAGGGGAAGGGAGATACCGTAAAGAATGTGAGTGTAGAAAACCAAGTGTAGGGAACTTTTTAAAGGCAATAAATGAATTTTCTATTGATGTAGAGAAATCCTTTATGGTGGGGGATAGAATAACAGATTTAATTCCTGCTGAAAAATTAGGATTTAAGACAGTAATGGTAAAAACTGGATATGGTCTGGAAAATATTTCTAAATTAGCAGATTATGGACTGAAGTCCTTAGTTGTGGAAAATATTAATGAATTTGCAGATTTATTAATGAAAAAATAAGTTATTAGTTAGTTATATATGTGATGAAATAGGTAAAATTAGCTAAGAATGTATTGATATTTAAATATGAATATTGTTATTTGGAGAAGTTCTTCCGAGTAGTTCAAAATTTTTATAAAAATCTTCCAAATATATTGAAAAAAAGAATTTCAAATGCTATAATCTTATAATATAACAATGTATTTATTGGAGATAATTTATGGATAGGAAAGATATATTTTGTGAAATTGTAAAGTGTGAATGTGATAAAAAATTTATAAATATAAAAAGAATTATAATGAATTCTAAAGAAGTTGAAAAAGATGATTTATTTGTAGCAATAAGAGGGGGAAATAAGTTTACGGGGGAAGCTCTTGAAAAAGGGGCATATGTAGTTTACGATGATAAAGATATTCAAATTGAAGAAAAGTTTAAAGAAAAAGCTTTTTATGTAAATGACAGTGTAGAATTTTTACAGGAATTTGCAGAAAAGTGGCGTAAAAATCTCAATTTAAAGGTAATTGGGATAACAGGAAGTAATGGAAAAACAACAGTGAAGGATATGATATATCATCTTTTATCTGTAAAATATAAAGGTAAAAAAACAGAAGGGAATTATAATAACCATATTGGATTACCCTTCACTTTGTTGCGTGCGGAAAAAGGTGATGATTTTATTATACTTGAAATGGGTATGAGCGGTTTTGGAGAAATAGACCTTCTTGGAAAAATTTCTTCACCTGATATAAGTGTAATAACAAATATTGGAGAATCTCATTTGGAGTTTCTGAAAACAAAGAAAAATGTATTTAAGGCAAAAACAGAAATAATTCCTCATACAAAGGAAACATTAGTTATAAATGGCGATGATGAATATCTTAAGGATATTGATGAAAATAGTCTGAAGGAAAATGGATTAAAAACAGTAAAAATTTTAAATATGGGAAATGATAAAAATCATATGGAAAATATTAAAAAGTCAGTTAAATCAAATAATGATTTTTATTATGGAGATATTGATTTCAATGAAGTTGAGACAAAGTTTACGTTGGAATATTTTGATGAAAACTGTAAAAAATGGACTCATAAGTTTTATAATACGAATGTATTAGGAGAACATAATATTTTAAATTTAACTATAGCTGTTTCTGTAGCAAAAGAGATGGCTTTAGGAGATGAAGAAATAGAAAAAGCTGTAAAAGATATAGTTTTAACAAATATGAGATTTCAAATTATTACAAAAGGGAAAACAACATATATAAATGATGCATATAATGCAAGTCCTATGTCTATGAAGAAATCTTTAGAGACATTTTCAAAAATATACAATGACAGGGAAAAAATAGCAGTAATCGGTGATATGCTTGAACTTGGTGAGCAGGAAGGGGAATTACATGCTTCAATTTTTGATGTAATAGTAAATACTAATTTAAATAGACTTTATCTATATGGTCCAAGAATGAGATTTCTATATGACAGAATAAGGGAAAATTCTAATAATGAAAATATTAAAAAAATTGAAACAGAATATTTTGAAAGTAAAGAACAGATAAAGGAAAAACTGGAAGGGATAAAAGAGGAAAAGGTAGTATTGATTAAGGCTTCAAGAGGAATGAAACTGGAAGAGGTTATGGAATAGAAATATATAATTATTAAATAAACTATGGAAAGGAGCTATGTGGAATCGTAGACAAATTTAGATTACCACATAAGATGAGATGTTATATTTATTACAATCATTATTTATAAATAATTGGGGAGTTTTAAGAATATTTAAGTCAATAACAATAAGAGCTTCAATAGCTTTTATAATAGCATTTGTATTTATGCTTATTTTTGGAAAGCCTTTTATTAAATGGCTGAAGAAGAAAAAATATGGAGATACTGCAAGGGAAGAAGGACCCCAGTCACATTTCAGTAAATCTGGAACGCCAACGATGGGAGGTCTTTTAATAATAGGTGCAATAATTTTTTCTACACTGATAGCAGGTAATTTTACAAATAAATTTATTATTTTTCTGTTTATTATAACAATTTTATTTACTACAATAGGATTTTATGACGATTATTTGAAACTTACGAAACATAAGAATGGACTTTCAGGAAAGAAAAAAATATTAGGCCAGTTTATAATTACAGGACTTACTTTTGCATTTATCTGTAAGTATGGGGTAATAAATAAGACATTGGATTTTTCAATAGTAAACCCTCTTATAAAAGGATCATTCCTATATATAACACCAGTATTATTCTTTGTATTTATGCTTTTTGTTATAATAGGATCTTCAAATGCAGTAAATCTTACAGACGGTCTTGATGGACTTGTAAGTGGACCGATTATAGTAGTAAGTGTTACATTACTTATAATAACTTACTTGACAGGGCATTATGAATATGCAAAATACTTAAATTTGTATTATGTAAGGGAAAGTGCTGAAATTACCGTGTATCTTGCTTCAGTTATTGGAGCGTTAATTGGGTTTTTATGGTATAATTTCTATCCTGCACAAATGTTCATGGGAGATACAGGATCTCTTACATTAGGTGGAATATTGGGAATAATAGTTATATTCCTGAAACAGGAACTGTTACTGCCGATAGCAGGATTTATATTTATCATGGAAGCACTTTCAGTAATGATACAGGTTTGGCACTATAAAACATTTAAAAAGAGAGTATTCAGAATGGCGCCTATACATCACCATTTTGAAATGCTGGGAATACCTGAAACAAAAGTTACTATCAGATTCTGGATTGTAACTATTATGACGTGTCTTCTGACATTTGTAATATTGAAATTAAGATAGGAATGTAAATTTTATAATATAAAAACTTTATAATTATGACAGAAACCGCAACAATAAAGTCATATAATATTCAGATTAGTTTAAATCATGGGGAAAAAGACTGTATAATGAAAAGAGGAAAGTAAAAATGGAAAAGGCGGTAGTATTTGGTGCAGGACTGAGTGGACTTGGAGCCAAAGAATTATTAGAAAAAAAAGGTTATGAAGTATATCTGGTAGATGATAAAAATGGAATGCCTTCAAGTGAGGCAATGGAACTTTTAGATAAGGAAAAGATAGAATTTATCGTAAAAAGTCCTGGAATTCCATGGAAAGTGGAATTACTTGTAAAGGCTAAAGATAAAAATATAAAGATAATTTCAGAAATAGATCTGGCGTATAAGTATATGGATAAAAACATAAAGGTCATTTCTTTTACAGGAACAAATGGTAAAACAACGACAGCCACTAAAATGTATGAACTGTTGGAATATGCAGGAAAAAAGGCTAGACTTGCAGGAAATGCAGGATTCTCTTTTGCAAAGCTTGTAGCTGATGAAGAAGAACTTGAATATATTGTTCTGGAATTAAGCAGCTATCAGCTTGAAAACAACCCGCAGATACATTCACACATAGCTGGAATAATAAACCTTACTCCGGATCATCTTGCAAGATATGATTCTGTTGAAGAATATTACATTACAAAATTCAATATTTTTTCCAGACAGACAGAACAGGATTTTGCACTTATTAATCTGGATGATGAAGTTTTTAAGAAGTTATATGATGAAAAAGAATTATGGAAAAATATAAAATCGGAAAAAATTTATTTAAGCAAAGAAAAAAAGGGTAATGTATTTGTTATGGATGGAATAGTCTATACAATGAAAAATCTTGAAAAAAAAGCGGATGAAGTGAAAAATGAAGATATTCATGAATATGCAGAAGCCCTTATACCTGTTAGGGAACTTTCATTAAAAGGAAGCCATAATCTTGAAAATATGCTGTTTTTAATAGGAGCGGCAAAGATACTGGGAATACCTGATGAAAAAACGGTTGAATTTTTAAAAACAACAAAGGCTCTGGAACATCGTCTTGAAAACTTTTTCATCAAAGGGAAAACAGTTTTTATAAATGATTCAAAAGGAACTAATGTTGAGTCAACATTAAAGGCGATAGATTCTTTTGATAACTCCATTATATTAATTTTAGGAGGAGATGATAAGAAAATATCCAACAGGGAACTGGTTGAAAGAATAAAGGAAAGAGTTGACAGTGTCTATCTGATAGGAGATAATGCACCTCTTCTTATAAAGGATATGGAAGAAGTGGGGTATAAAAATTATAGAAATATGGAAACTTTAGAAAATATACTTGACTATTTTAAGAAAAATATGGATTTTTCTAAAGAGCAGACAGTATTATTTTCGCCGGCAACATCAAGTTTCTGTCAGTTTAAAAATTTTGAGCATCGGGGAAACGTCTTTAAGGAACTGACAGTAAAGGTTTTGGGATAATAATAGCTTTTATGATAATAATGAATAATAATAGGAGAAAAAATTGAAAAATAAAAGAATGTTAGGAACAACCCTTATAATTGTAATGATAATTTTAATGGGGCTGAGTATCGCCATGATAGCAAGCGTAAGTTTTCCAAAAGGATATAAGGACTATAAAAATAATTATTATTTTGTAACGAAGCAGATTATCTGGTTTGGGTTTGGAACGTTGGCTTTTTGGATAACATCAAAATTTAAGTATACATGGTATAAAAAAATAAAGGGATATTTATATTTAATAGGTGCTGCACTTCTTATAGCGGTTCTTTTTTCGAAGGAAGTAAATGGAGCTAGAAGATGGTTTACATTGGGAGGATTCAGGATGCAGCCGTCGGAACTGGCAAAATTAATAATAATAATATTTCTGGCTGGAATAATAGATTACTGTGAAAGAAAAAAAATAAACACTCAAAAATTTAATTTTTTTATGAGACAGTTAATTCCGTTACTGGTATATGTAGTTCTTATTATAGCTGAAAAAGCATTCAGCAGCACGGTTCAGATAGCTTTTATAGGTATGGCAATGATATTTGTCTCAGGAGTGAACATAGCTCAGTTTCTTACGTTGCTCTTAGCGGCAGGATTTGCCGGAATGATAAGTATAATGAGTACGCCGTACAGGATGAAAAGGTTTATAGGATTTAAATCACCTGAGTTGAACTATCAGGCACAACAATCACTTATAGCAATAGGAAGCGGAAAACTTATTGGTAAATTTTATGGAAATGGATTGCAGAAGTTTTTCTATCTTCCGGAAATTCATACAGATTATATATTTGCAGGGTATGCGGAAGAAATGGGATTTGTAGGTTCAATAATTCTCCTTCTGATTTATATTGTCCTGCTGTCTGTAATTTTAATAACGTTAGTTGAAAAAAAGGATAGATATGCTAAATATATTCTGACAGGAATATTTGTAATGTTTTCTTCCCAAATACTGGGAAATATAGCTGTTGTGTCAAATATAGTACCTTCAACCGGTATACCTTTACCACTTTTAAGTTATGGAGGAAGTACGACAATTGTAACAATGGCCGCACTGGGAATAGTGTATAACATTATAAAATCATTATATGCAGAAGAGGAACAGGAAAGACTGAAAAAAGAAAGAATTCAGGAAGAAAATCAGGAAGCTTAAGTTTTAAATTACAAAAAAGAAAGAAGTGGAGAAATAATATGAAAAAAGTAGTATTTACAACAGGAGGAACAGGAGGGCACATATATCCTGCCCTATCTATTGCAAGAAAATTAAGGGAAAAAAATACGGAAGTATTATTTATAGGAACAAAGCATAGAATGGAAAAGGAACTGGTGCCAAATGAAAACTTTAAATTTATAGGACTTGATGTACTACCTTTAAGATCCATAATTTCTTTTTTTAAAATGGCAGGTGCTATATTTAAAACAATAGGAATATTGAAAAAGGAAAAACCTACAGAAATAATAGGTTTTGGAAATTATATAACAATACCTGTTCTTGTGGCGGCGATAGTATTGAGAATACCTTACTATCTACAGGAACAGAACTGTACAATGGGTCAGGCAAATAAATATTTTTACAAATGGGCCAGAAAAGTATTTATAGCTTTTGAAAATACACTGAACCACATACCTGAAAAGTATAAAACAAAATTTGTTGTAACTGGTAACCCGTTAAGAGAAGAATTTTACACTAAAGATAAAAATGAAGAAAGAAAAAATCTTGAAATAGGAGAAGATGAAAAGGTTATTCTTGTAATTGGAGGCAGCCTGGGAGCTAAAAGTATAAATGAAGCAGTTATAAAAAATTGGGAAAAAATAATATCTGATGAAAAAATAAAATTATTCTGGGGAACAGGAAAGGATAATTTTGAAGAAAATACATACAGAATGAAAAATTTTGGTAATTCAGTAGTTAAACCTTATTTTAACAATGTTGCAGATATAATGTCTGCATCAGATTTAGTAATATGCAGGGCAGGAGCTTCAACTATTTCTGAGCTTATTCAGCTGGAAAAACCGTCAATATTGATTCCTTATGATTTTGTTGGTCAGAAGGAAAATGCTGATGTTCTGGAATATGTGAACGGAGCAAAGATATTTACAAATGAAACTGCGGATAAGGCGGTCGAGGAAGCAATGACTCTTGTAAAACAGGATGAAATGCTGGAATTTATGAAGGAAAATATAAGAAAACTTAAAAAAGGTAATGCGGCTGATACAATAATACATGAAATGGGACTATAATAACATATAAAATAGAGGAAGAGAGGCAGAGATGTTAACGAATGTCAGAAATGTTTATTTCAGTGGAATAAACGGTATAGGAATGAGTGGACTTGCAAAAATTCTTGTAAAGGAAGGTTATAATGTGGCAGGTTCAGATCTTGAAAGAAAAGCCATAACTCAGGAAATGGAAGAAATGGGAATTAAAATATATATAGGTCAGGTTGAGGAAAATGTTAAGGATAAAGGAATAGACTTATTTGTCTATTCTACTGCAATAAGGGAAACAAATCCTGAATATAAATATGTTGTGGAAAATAATATAAAAAAGATAAAAAGAGGACAGCTTCTTGCAGAAATAATGAATAAATTTGAAGGAATTGCCGTTGCAGGAACTCATGGGAAAACTACTACAAGCTCAATGATGAGCGTGGCTTTTCTGGAAAAGGATCCTTTTATCGTTGTTGGTGGTATAATTCCTGAAATTAACAGTAACAGTAAAATAGGAAATTCAGAATATTTTATCGCTGAAGCAGATGAAAGTGATAACTCATTTCTGTATATAAAGCCTAAGTATTCTGTTGTTACAAATGTGGAGCCGGATCATCTTGAACATCATGGAACTTATGAAAATATAAAGAGATCTTTTGAAAAATTTATTGACAGTACTGAAAAGTTAGCTCTTCTTTGTAAAGACTGTGCTGAAATACCAGAACTTAACATAAAAAATAAAAATATAATATGGTACAGTGTAAAAAGGGAAGATGCACATATATTTGCAACAAATATAAGAGTTATTGACGGACATACAAAATATGAAGTAATAAAAAATGGTAAGAATTTAGGAGAATTTGAACTTTCCATTCCTGGAGAGCATAATGTTTCAAATTCGCTTCCGGTTATATATCTTGCACATGAAATGAACTGTAATATGGAAACTGTTAAGGAAAGATTACTTAATTTCAAGGGGGCAAATAGAAGATATCAGGTAATTTATGATAATAATATAAGAATAATAGATGATTATGCACATCATCCAACAGAAATAAAAGTAACTATTGATGCGGCACAGGAAACAGAAAAAGGGAAAATAACATTGATTTTCCAGCCACACAGATATAGCAGAACAAAATTTTTCTTTGATGATTTTGCAAAAGCATTAGGAAGAATTGATAATCTGGTTTTACTACCAATTTATGCGGCAAGTGAAGATAACACATATGGTGTCACTTCTGAATCTCTTGCTGAAAAAATAGGTAACGGGGCAAGAGTATGCAGCGAAGCTGAAATAGAAGAAATGATAAGAAATAACAGGGAAACTGATGATACATATATATTCATGGGAGCAGGAAGTATTTCAAAATTGGCCCATGATATAATAGACAGATTAAAATAAGGAGATTTTAGTTAAATGAGAATTCTTAAAGACGTTGAAATGAAAGAATATTCACACATGAAAGTCGGAGGGACAGCCAAGGAATTAATATTTATCGAAGATAGAAATGAATTTAAGGAAGTTTTATCCACAAGGGATAGAGTATATTTTTTAGGAAATGGAACAAATACTCTGATTGATGATGGATACTTGGATATAAGTTTTATATCTCTTAAAAACTTTCAAAATATAACAGTTGAGGAAAAAACAGATGAATATGATTTAGTCAGAGTGGAAGCAGGTCTTGATCTTGATGATCTGATAGACTACATGGAAAAAAATGACTATACAGGGCTGGAAAATATAACAGGAATTCCCGGTTCAGTGGGAGGACTTGTAAATATGAATGGAGGGGCCTACGGTACTGAAATTTTTGACTGTATTGAAGAAGTTGAAATATGCGATTCTGAAGGGGAAATTAGGAAATTAAAAAAATCAGAACTGACATTTAAATATAGAACTACAGAAATCAAAGAAAAAAAATGGATTGTAGTTTCTGCATTATTTAAATTTAAAAGAGGTTTTGACAAGGAATGTGCAGAAGATAAGAGAAATCAGAGGGAAACTAAGCATCCGCTTGATTATCCAAACTTGGGAAGTACATTTAAAAATCCTGAAGGAACTTTTGCGGCACAGCTTATATCTGATGCAGGGCTGAAAGAATACAGAGTGGGTGATGCACAGGTTGCTTTTAAACATCCTAACTTCATAATTAATCTGGGAAATGCTAAATTTTCTGATGTAATGGAAGTTATAGCCCATGTAAAAAAAGTAGTTTCTGAAAAATTTAATATTAATCTGGAAACAGAAATAATTATTTTGAAAAATAATTAAACCAAAAAAAAATAAATTTTATAAAAATTAATTATTTTTTTATAAAGTAATTGAATAATGTTGAAAAAAAGTGTATAATAAAAATAATGTTGTGGAGTAAATTATGAAAAAAACAATAAAAACTTTGGCTGTATTCGGTTTAATAATAAGTGGGATTTATTTTGGTAAGTGGTTTATCCAGACTGATTATTTCAAAATTAGGGAAATTCCAGTTACTGGAGATAACGCACTGCTGAAAAGAGATATTGTAAGTAAACTTGAGAAGCTGAAAGGTGAGAACATCGTCTATATTGATACAAAAAAACTGGAAAAAATGATAAAGGAAGATGCAAGAGTAAAAAGTGTCACAATTCAGAAGATATTTCCAAGTAAGCTTAAGATAAATATAGAGGAACGGAAACTTTACGTATATGCAGACAATGGAAGTGATAAATTTTTAGCTGACAGTGACTTAAACCTGTTTGGATATATGAATGAAGTGAAACTTCAAGGGATACCAACCGTAACTTATAAAAATGAAGAATCAAAGAAGGATATGAAAATTATACTTTCTAAAATAAAAAATAAAGATTTGTATGATATGATATCAGAAATAAAAAAATCAGATGATCAGAAGGAAAATAAGTATGAATTAGTACTTATAGATGGAGTAAAGATTATAACAGATACATTAGTAAATGAAAAAAAGTACGATGAAATATATAAATCCTACAAAAAAATAAAGAGCGATCAGGCAATCCAGTACATAGATATAAGATTTAAATATTTTAATGTAAAATAATTCAGGAGGATAACAGAATGGAGAATTCTTTTAACAATACCAATATATTAGAAGAAATGGAAGAAATAACATCTAACGTTGCACAGCTGAAGGTAGTAGGAGTAGGTGGAGCTGGAGGCAATGCAGTAAATGATATGCTGGAAAGCGGAATTACAGGAGTAGAATTTATAGCTATAAATACAGACCTGCAGGACTTGAACAGATCTAAAACTCAGACAAAAGTATTGTTAGGAAAAGGAACAGGTGCAGGAGCTATACCTGAAAAGGGGCGTATTGCGGCAAAAGAATCAGAAGAAAAAATAAAACAGGTTCTGGAAGGAACAGATATGTTATTTATCACAGCAGGAATGGGTGGAGGAACAGGAACAGGTGCATCTCCAGTTGTTGCTGAAATAGCTAAAAGCATGGGAATACTTACTGTAGCTGTAGTTACTAAACCTTTTGATTTTGAAGGGCCTTTTAAAAGAAAGAATGCTGATGAAGGAGTAGAAAATCTGAAGAAATTTGTAGACACTCTAATTGTGATACCTAACCAGCAGTTGTATAAATTACCAAAAATAAATATTTCACTGAAAAATGCCTTTAAGGAAGCAAATAATGTTTTGAGAATAGGGATAAAAGGAATATCAGACCTTATAACAAAACAGGGGTTTGTAAACCTTGACTTTGCTGATGTAAAGACAGTAATGAAAGATTCAGGAATTGCAATGCTTGGATTTGGGGAAGCAAGTGGAGATGGAAGAGCGAAGGCTGCAACAGAGCAGGCTTTAAACAGTCCATTACTTGAAAAATCAATAGAAGGTGCAAGAAAAATATTGTTAAATATAACATCTGGTGAAGATATGGGACTTGATGAAGTAACAGAAGTATCAGAAACAATATATAAGAAAACAGGAAATGCAGAAGCAACTCTTATCTGGGGAGCAATACTTGAAAAAGATGAAAACGAGACAGAAGAAAGTCAGGCTAATTTTGACAAACCTAAAGGATATTTCAGAGTATCATTGATAGCAACAGATTTTCAGGAAAATGAAGCTCCAAAGGAAAAGTTAGAAAAAGAAGAGACTTCTGAAAATAATGATGGACAGAATAACAATGAACCTGAAAATGTAGGAAAAGCAGAAACAAATCATGAAGATAAAAAGAGATCAGGACAGGGAGAGTACATTGTACCGTCATTCTTTGAGCAGAATTTAGAATAAAAAATATAGAAAAAAGGTAAAAAAGTAAGCAAAATTTAAATTCACATATGGTGAATAAAATATTATCTTGATTTTATTCAATATTTTTGATAAAATAAAAAGACCTGCTCTATTTTAGATAGGGCTAAAAAGCCGAAGGAAAGGAGAAAGAAATGAGAAATTACGAAATTATGTTTATACTTTCTACACAGTTAACTGATGAAGAAAAACAAGCTGGAGTAAAATTAGTTGAAGATACTTTAGCTAAAGCAGGAGCTGTAGAAATTAAAACAGAAGTTTGGGGAGAAAGAAAATTAGCTTATCCTATAAAGAAAAAAGAAAATGGGTACTATGTTCTTACTTTATTCCAAATGGATGGAACAGGATTAACTGAAGTAGAAGCTAAATTAAACATTACAGAATCAATATTAAAATATATGATAGTTAAAAATGACTAATCATAAATAGACGGGGGTTATAATTTAATTTATAATAAATTAAAATTTTCGAGGGGGTAAAATTATGAACCATGTTACATTAATGGGAAGATTAACAAGAGATCCTGAAATGAGTTACTTACAATCAGGAAAAGCTTTCAGTAAATTTACTGTAGCTGTAAGTAGAGAATTTAACAGAGAGGAAGCAGATTTTATTAACTGTACTGCCTGGGGAAAAACTGCTGAGACAATAGCTGAGTACCTGAGAAAAGGTAGAAGGATCGCTCTTCAGGGAAGATTAAGTGTCAACAGTTATGAAAAAAATGGTGAAACAAGATGGTCAACAGAAGTAATTGTAGACAAGTTTGAATTTGTAGATACTGTAAATTCTACAGGAGGACAAAGTTCTTATACGCAGCCAAAAAAATCTGAAAACTCATTTGCAAATAATAATAATAACGACAATGACGAAATAATGGATGATGATGATTTTCCATTTTAATCAGGAAAAAAACAGGAGGTGACAACGGTATGAAACCGACTACTGAATTTAAAAGAAGAAAAAGAAGACCAAAAGTAAAATTTAAAGTAGAAGATATAAATTATAAAAATGTAGATTTATTGAAAAATTTTATGAATGATAAAGGTAAGATTTCACCTGCAAGAGTTACAGGTCTGGAAGCTAAAATTCAAAGAAAAATAGCAAAAGCTATAAAGAGATCAAGACAAATAGCTTTAATGCCTTATACAAGAATAGAAAAATAAAATTTTATGGACTATTGAAAGAATGAGAAAATTTACTTTTAATAGTCTTTTTATTATATAAATATCAGAATTAGAAAACGGAAGAAGTCTTATAATAGAACATCATATAAAGAAAAGATAGATTTTAAAGGATAACTATGTTGAATTTATTTTTTCGGTTTATAGTCAATTATAAGAAAAATCATATGAAAAATAATCTTTCTTTTTGTTTTAATATAGTATAATTACACTACAAATATAGATAAAACGGATGGGTGGTAAAATGAAAAGCAAAAAAAAATGGCTTATAGCGTTTTTTTTAATGTTGATTCTTCTTTCGTGCGGAAAAAAAGAAAACAAAGGAAGTAACGTAGAAAATAAAAGTAATACAGAACAGTCTGAGGAACAGCTGGCAACTTTTAAAGATAAGTCAATAGAGAGAGTAATAAGTGATTTTGAAATAATTTCTAAAGAAAATAAAATTAAACTTGATAAATTTGAAAATCTGAAATATGAAAATCAGAATTTTTACATGGCAGAAATTCCTTCAAAAGCAGACAGTAATTATACAATATCCTATCAGGGAATAGATATAAAAGGCCTTGTATTAAAGGTTGGAGTTGTAAATAACTCTGATCTTGCTATGATTGAAGATATGGTTGTAAATTTGATTGAAGTTTCAGATAAAAGAATAGCAGAAGATGAAGCAAGGGCAATATATGCAGGGCTTTTATCTGATATAAAGGAAGATAAGCTTTCAAATTCTGCAAAATATAAAAATGGGATTACATATTCTGTTAAAATAGAAAAAACAGGAGCACTTATATTTTCTGCACAGTAATATAATAAAATTAGACGGAAAGGATGAAATATGAATTTAGAAGCATTATTAGGCCTGCTGCAAGGGCAGGATTTAGGTCAGCTTGCAGAACAGGTTGGAGGAAATGAAGGACAGGTAAAAAATGGAGTAATGGCTGCATTACCGGCAATGCTGACAGCATTGAGCAAAAATACAGGAACAGAAAAAGGTGCTCAGGAATTAAATAATGCACTGGAAACAAAACATGATGGTTCAATTCTTAATAATTTGTCAGGATATTTAAGCAATCCTGATTTAAAAGATGGAGCAGGTATATTAAATCATTTATTTGGAAGCCAGACATCAAATGTTGCAAATGCAGTTTCACAGTCAAGCGGACTGGATTCAAATGGAAGCATGAAAATGTTGCAGATGCTTGCACCAGTTCTTATGGGAATGCTGGGACAGCAAAAAAAGCAGAATAATTTGGATGCAGAAGGAATAGGAAATCTTACTTCCATGCTTGCATCAAATTTTGGCTCAGAAGCAGGAGCTTCAGGAATTATGGAAGCAGTTACTAATCTTCTGGATGCAAATAAAGATGGAAATGTAATGGATGATATAATGGGAATGGTTGGAAAATTATTTGGTGGAAGTAAATAGATAAGTAAAATGGGAATACTTAAAATCGGGAAGATAAAAGTACTCTCATTTTTTATTTAACAAGTTATTTGTGAGAAATAAAATTAAAAATTGAAATATTACATGAAAATATTATATAATAACTTTGCGAAGATAAAAACACAACGTATTTTAATTATACAGTTCCAGTTGGTAGTCTGGACACAGTTAAAACTGTAAGTAACCTTCCTCCTTGGGTCGTCCATTCTTTGCTCATTAAATTTTAAGGAGGAACTATTATTATGGGTAAAATTTCAGGGAAACTTACTGTATTTTTTGAAGACCCTTTTTGGATAGGAATATTTGAAAAAATAACAGATAATAAGTTGTCTGTTTATAAAGTTACTTTTGGCTCTGAACCAAAAGATTATCAAATTTATGATTTTATTTTGAAAAAGTATGACAATCTAAAATTTAGTGATACTGTTTCAATTAATATAAAAGAAAAAATAATTAATCCTAAAAGACTTCAAAAAGAGATAAGTAAAACTATTAAAAAAGGGAAAATAAGTACAAAATCCCAGGAAATATTAAAGTTAGAACATGAAAAAAATAAAATTGAAAAGAAAAAGAATAACAGAAAGCAAAGAGAAGCAGAAAAAAACGTAAATTTCAAATAAAACAGCAGAAAAAAACAGAAAAACACAAAGGAAGATAGAACATGAAAGGACATCAAAATGGATAGTCAGGAAAATGAGCAAAATGAAAAAAGTGCCAAGATAAGGCTTATGACGGCGATGTTTATTTTTGGGACAATTGGAATAGAAGAAATATATTATTTGAGAAAAAATGGTTAAAGACAGGAGATATAGGTTATTTTAATGAAAAGAAAGATTTGATATTATTAGGAAGAAAAAATAATATTATAAAAAATAGAGGATTTCAAATGTGTCTAGAAGAAATTGAAAGTTATTTAAAAGATAAGTATCATTTAAATTCTTTATTAATTAAAAAAAAAGAATTAATATTAATAATAGAAGGAGATGGAAATAATATAAGAAAAGATAGAGCTTTAAATGATTTAAAAATTAAATTTTCTAGTTACAAGATACCAGACAAAATAGAAATTATAAAAAGATTTGAAAGAACGGTCACTGGCAAAATTAAAATAAAGGTGTAAATGAAATGAAAAAGAATATATTAAAAATACTGAAAAAAAATAAAATAAAAGATGAGGAAGAAAATATTATAGTAGATTCATTAGAATTTATAAGATTAATAGTAGATTTAGAAGAAAGTTATAAAATAAAATTTGATGATGAAGATTTAATTTTTGAAAATTTTTCTTCAATAAATCGAATTATTGAAATAATAAAAAAAAGGAAGTTATTAAATTATAAAAATTATCTAAATCAAAAAATAAAAGTGAAAGTAGATAGAAAATTAGGAGATAAACATCCGGAATACGAGTATATTTATTCTTTAAATTATGGTTATATTCCTAATACTGAAAGTGAAGACGGTGAAGAAATAGATGTTTATATTTTAGGGGAGTTTGATCCATTAGAAGAATTTGAAGGAGTATGTCGGGCGATAATTTACAGAGTAGATGATATAGAAAATAAATTAATTGTTACTGCGGAGGATAAAAAATATTCAAGTGATCAAATAAAAGCTCTTGTAGAGTTTCAAGAAAGATTTTTTAAGACAGAAATAATAATGGAGAAATAATATGGAAATAATAATTTTTTTAACTGTATCACCAGAAAGTCATAGAACAGCAGAAGAAAATTTAGGAATTGAATATTTAGCATCAAATTTTGGATCAGAAGCGGGAGCATCAGGAATTATGGATGTTGTTACAAATCTTCTGGATGCAAATAAAGATGGAAATGTAATGGATGATATAATGGGAATGGTTGGAAAATTCTTTGGTGGAAACAAATAGATAAGTAAAATGAGAATACTTTGAAGATGAAAAAATAAGAGTAGTCTCATTTTTTATTTAACAGCTTATTTGGAAAAAATAAAATTAAAAATTGAAAAATAGTATAAAAGTATTATATAATAACTTTGCGAAGAGAAAAACACAAAGGAAGATAGAATACGAAAGGACATCATCATGGAAAGACAGGATAATGGACAAAATGAGAAAAATGCCAAAATAAGGCTTATGGCCGCAATGTTTATTTTTGGAACAATTGGAATATTTGTAAGGAATATTCCGCTGCCATCAAGTGTAATAGCACTTGCAAGGGGAATTATCGGTACATTGTTTCTGATAATTTTTACAGGAATTAAGAAAATAAAGATTTCATTTGATGAGATAAAAAATAATCTGATAATTTTATGTCTATCGGGAATGCTTATCGGAATACACTGGATTTTCCTATTTGAAGCATATCATCATACAACGGTTGCAATAGCGACTTTATGTTATTATCTGGCACCTGTTTTTGTTATTATTGCTTCTCCTTTTATACTGAAGGAAAAATTGTCATTAAAACAGGCAGTATGTGTAGCGGTAGCTCTTGTGGGAATGATTTTTGTCTCGGGAGTCCTTAAAAAAGGGGGACTGGAAAATCTTCAGATGACAGGGATAATATTCGGGATAGGAGCCGCGGCAATATATGCAACAGTGGTTATTCTGAATAAACATCTGAAACAGATATCTTCCTATGCAATGACCATCATGCAGCTGGGAATGGCGGTAATGGTACTGGCACCCTATACATTCCTGACTCAGGATGTGGGAAAACTGACTTTCAGTTTTATGACAATTATATTGCTGGGAGTTGTAGGGATTGTAAATACAGGAATAACATATGGACTTTATTTTTCAGGAATAAAGGAACTTAAGGCACATACAATAGCTATTTTCAGCTATATAGACCCAATCGTTGCTATTTTTCTTTCAATAATAGTTTTAAGGGAAAAACCTGATATATTTACAATTATTGGAGGAGCACTTATTCTAGGCTCAACATTGGTAAGCGAACTGTCATCACATGGGAAATAGGTAACAACAGGAAATATTTTTAATAAAAAGGTTTTAGTAGATTAAATATAAATGGGGAACTGAAGGGAGAAGAAGTATTATGAAACTTTATATTAAGCAGAAGGTATTTACAATCAAGGACAAATTTACAGTAAAGGATGAAGCGGGAAATGACAAGTACTTTGTTGAAGGAAAGTTACTTTCACTTGGTAAAAAATTTTATATATATAATATGGAGAAAGAGGAAGTTGCATATATAGAACAGAAGCTGATGAATCTTATGCCTAAATTTTTTGTATATGTAAAGGGAGAAAAAATTGCCGAAATTCATAAAAAATTCAGTTTTTTGAAACCAAAATATGAAATAGTAGGAAAAAACTGGGTAACAAATGGAGATTTGTGGGCACATGAATATAATATAACAGACATGGACAGCGGAAATCAGATTGCAAGCATGCATAAGGAATGGATGACATGGGGAGATTCGTATATGCTGGATATAGAAGATGAAAAGCATGAAATTTCCATAATGGCATTGATTCTTGCAATTGACGCTGTCATGGCAACAAAAAACTAGAGGAGATGAAATGAGTTTAGTACAGTTTAATAAGGTATATAAGCAGTTTGCAGGAGATTTTATACTGAAGGACATAAGTTTTTCCATAGAAGAAAAGGATAAAATAGGACTTGTGGGACTTAACGGTGTTGGAAAATCTACCATTATAAGAATGCTGCTTGGAAAAGAAAGAGTTGACGGAGCTGAAAATAATCCTAATGAAATAGGAGAAATAATAAAAAGTCCATCAATGAGGATAGGATATTTATCCCAGAATCATGAATTTTCAGATGAAAGAAATACAATATATGAGGAAATGATGTCTGTTTTTTCTGAAGAGAGGGAAATATGGAATAAATTACAGAAGGTGAATATGCTTCTGGGAACTGCTGAAGGGGAAGAACTGGAAAATCTTATAAACCAATCTGCAGAGTTGTCCTCCCTTTATGAAGCGAAAAACGGTTATGAAATAGAGTATAAGATAAAGCAGATACTTACAGGGCTTGAATTGACAGATGAATACTATAATCTTTATCTGAAGGATTTAAGCGGTGGAGAACGTACAAGAGTGTCATTAGCAAAACTTCTTCTGATTGAACCGGATCTGCTTATACTTGATGAGCCGACAAACCATCTGGATCTTGTTTCTATAGAATGGCTGGAGGACTATCTGAAAAGGTATAACAAGGCATTCCTTCTTGTTTCGCATGACAGGATTTTTCTTGATAATGTATGTAATAAAATATACGAGATAGAAAATAGGAAATTATATAAATATGACGGAAATTTTTCTTCTTTCATACTGCAGAAGGAAATGATTTTAAAAGGTGAAATAAAAAGATATGAAAAAGAGCAGGAAAAAATTAGGAAAATGGAAGAGTATATTGATAGATTCCGTGCGGGAATAAAAGCAAGACAGGCAAAAGGGAGACAGAAAATACTCGACAGAATAGAAAGAATGGATGATCCTGTTTTTAATCCCCAGAGAATGAAGCTGAAGTTTGAAACAGACGGTATAAGCGGAGATAATGTACTCAAGGTGGAAGGGATTGAAAAGACTTTTGGAGATAAGAAAGTCTTAAATAATATAAGTTTTAAGCTTTACAAGGGAGAAAGAGTGGGGATTATAGGAAAAAATGGTATTGGGAAATCTACTCTTCTTAAGATAATTGCCGGAAAGCTTGAAAAGGATGCAGGAGAAGTTGAATTTGGTGCGAGAGTGAAAATGGGATACTATGATCAGGATCATCAGGATTTAACGTCTGCAAACAACATACTGCAGGAAATAAACGTATCTCTCAACCTGACGGAAGAATATTTAAGAAATCTTGCAGGAGGATTCCTTTTTTCAGGAGAAGATGTTTTAAAGAAAATTGAAAAATTAAGCGGTGGAGAGAAAGTAAGGGTATCCTTTCTGAAACTTTACATGAAAAGGGCAAACTTTCTTATACTTGATGAGCCGACAAACCATCTTGACATTTATTCCATAGAAGTACTTGAAGATGCACTTGAAAATTTTGACGGAACAATGCTTGTAGTTTCCCATAACAGACATTTTCTGGATAGCGTATGTAATACGATTTACTACCTTGATGAAAATGGACTTACAAAATTTAAGGGAAATTATGAAGATTACAAGGAAAGCCTCAAGAATGCAAAAACTTCATCCCAGACAGCTGAAGAAATTGAAATAAAGGAAGAGCGTAAGCTTTCCTATCAGGAGCAGAAGGAGCTGAGCAAAAAGATTTCTAAATTGAAAAGGGATGTAGCGAAACTGGAAGATGAAATGGAAAAAATTACAGTGAAGAGGGAAGAACTGAATATAGAATATGAAGCTGCAGGAAAACGTAATGATCTCGGAAAATTAATGGAAATACAGGAGCAGTTTGACAAACTCGAAGAGGAAGAAATGTCAAAAATGGAAGAGTGGGATGAAAAGTCTGAGGAATTAAAGAAATATATGTAGTAGGAAAAATTTTACAGATGGTTTTAAATCCAGTAATGGAATTATGGCATACTGAAATATAGAAAAATATAAGAAAGGGGGCAGGCTATTTTAAAATATTTTTTAGATTAGCCTGGATAATATAGTTATGAAAGAAGAAAAAGATTATGTTGAGATTGAAAGAAACAGGGAAAAGAAATTTATATCAGATGAAAAAGTTGAAAAAATTGTAAACTGTGTGGATATATCTGATAATGAAAAAAAAATTATTAAATATAGTACAGTTACTTATAAGAATTTGTTAAAATGGCTGGTTATAGGATTGGTATCTTTAGCATTGGCACAGTTAATTAAATGGTTCATATTTGTGACATTGTTTGCAGGATATTGTTGTTTTTCCATATTGATGACAATATTATTTAATGGAATAAAAACTTTGGAATTAAAGGAAAAATCCTTTTTATACAGTCCTGAAAAGGAAGATATAGACTATAATTCGCTGGAATATTTTATAATAACTACATATTCGGGGTATTTTCTTGCTTACAGGAATAACAGGAATTATTGGAGAACAATACCTTCCATAGCATTTCCGGATGGAACTGTACATGATTTTCTGAAAAATTATTTGCTGGAAAAAATTCCGACATCACAGAGTATTATAAATTCAGGGGGAGAAGAGGTCTTTCATGTCAGAGATGAGGAAGATATAAAAAAGGATTACAGGAAGAGGGATTTTTTTGGGAAAAGAAGAGATAGAATATTCCGTGCAATGAGGGATAAAGTTGTCCCGCTTAAAAGACTTCAGGAGGAAGTAAAAAAAGCTTATGAAGAAAGTAATAATAAGCTGGTAATAAAAAAAGAAGGTTTAGTAGTAAAAGAGAAAATTTATCCATGGGAAAAATTAAAGCCTATTAAATTAGAAAAATCATTTGGAGGTCTTGTGGAAATAAAAACATTGCATGATGAAATAGTTTTTTCTTCAAGAACAACTGCGATAACAAGAGTTCCATTATTTGAAGCATTGTATAATTCAATGATTAAGGAAAGAAAATCAAATATATTATAGAGACAAAAAAACAGTCAAACAAGATTTTATTTCAAATTCTTCGTTTGACTGTTTTTCTATTTATTCAGCTGTTTATTTTGCAACGTTTAATTGTTCAGCTTTTGGAGTACTATTTAGCTTACGTCTGTAATTAAATAATAATGCTGTACAGATAGCAGTAACTGCAGCTGCAATTAATGTTCCATAAAGTTCGATAGTATGAACAGGTACACCTTTAAAGAATCTTACGAAACCTTCCGGAGCTATTACGATATAAGTTGTAACAACCATTGTCATGAACATTGAAGGAATTAATGCAAATACAAATGGTTTTCCCTTTTTAACAAGCCACACTGTTGCAGTCCATAATGAAACAGCGGCAAGAGTTTGGTTTGCCCATGCAAAGTATCTCCAAATAATGTTGAAGTCAATAGTTGTTAAATAAATACCGATAGCAAATAAAGGTATTGCGATAAAGAATCTGTTTTTAATTGGGGCCTGTTTAATTTTAAAGATGTCGGCAATAATTAATCTTGATCCTCTGAAAGCAGTATCCCCTGATGTAATAGGACAAGCAACAACTCCAAGTACTGCTAAAAATGCTCCGAAAATACCAAGTAACTGAACAGATGCTTTATTTACTACAATTGCAGGTGAACCAGCAGCAGCTAATTCTTTTATTCCGCCAAACACAGTCATGGCAGCGGCAGCCCATATCAATGCAACAACACCTTCAGCAATCATTGCACCATAGAATACTCTTCTTCCTTCAGTTTCATTTTTTATACAACGGGCAACCATTGGAGACTGAGTAGCATGGAAACCACTTACTGCACCACAGGCTATTGAAATAAATAGATAAGGAAAAATCGAAATACCTTTAGGATGTAAATTTCCTTTAAAAACTTCAGTAACTTCAGGAATTACAAAAGCTCCTGTAAATTGACCATAAACTAACATAGTTCCGATACCGACTGCCATAAATAGCAACGCAAAACCGAAAATTGGATAAATTTTTGCAATAATTTTATCAAGCGGAAGAACTGTTGCTAAAATATAATAAATAATTATGATAATTGTAAAAGTCATAGCACTGACACCTGGAATCAAATTGTGAAGAATGTCGGCAGGTGATTTTATAAATACAACTCCAACAAGTAACAATAAAATGATTGAGAAAACCCTCATAACCTGCTGCATTACAACACCTAAGTTTTCTCCAACAATTTCCCCAATACTGCTTCCTTTATCCCTAAGTGAAAGCATACCAATCAAGTAGTCATGAACTGCTCCTCCAAAAATACATCCGAATACAATCCATAAGAATGCGGCCGGTCCCCACAAAGCCCCTGCAATAGCCCCAAAAATTGGACCTGTTCCTGCAATGTTAAGAAATTGAATAAGGAATGCTTTTGGTGTACTAACTTCTACATAGTCCACACCATCATAACATTCTACTGCAGGCGTAGTTCTCTTCGGATCAATTCCAAAGACTTTTTCTACGAATTTTCCGTAAATTACGTAGCCTAAAATAAGAGCGATAATCGCTAAAATAAAAGAAATCATAAAAAAACCTCCAAAAATTAAAAAATTAATTTTCATATATGTATATAAAAATTATCTAACTACTCTGTTCTAATATGATAACTTGATTTTTCAAAAAAGCAAGAGCATCATTAGAGATTTAATTAAAATATAATTGTTGATTTCAAAAGAGTATAGTAGACTTAATATTGAAAAATGAGGACTTTAAGGTAAAAATATTCTTCAGAAAAAACAAAATAAAATTTTTAAAAAATATATTTTAGAATAAACTATATGTGTAAAAAATTAGAGATTTCTGATATAATGTAAATTAACTAAAATCAAACCAAAAATAAAATTTTTAAAGATAATATGATAGAGATATCTTATGCTTATAAAATGGTAGTTAAAATATATAATCACTAAAATATTGTAAAATCGAGTATATCGTAATAAAAAGAGAAAAGAATTTTTAAGAAAAAGAATAAAAATTAAAGATTTCATTTTGATTAAAGGGGAAAAAAGTGTTAGAACAAGATATTAGATTTTTAGCTGAAGAATTAGAAAAAGGAAAATTAGTAGTTTTTGTTGGAGCAGGAGTTTCTAAAAATAGTGGATTGCCAGAATGGGAAGAATTAATAAAAAATTATGCTGATTATAGAGGAATAAAAGAATTTACATCAAAACAATTTTTAACTATACCAGAAGAAGTTTTTGAAAGATATGGTAGTTTGAAATATTATGAAATTGCAGAAAAAAGATTTTCTGGAAAATATGTTCCCAATTCTATTCATAGAATTTTAAAAAAAATGAAATTGACTTATATAATTACAACAAATTATGATACATTAATTGAAGATGAAATAAAAAATTTACAAATTGTAAGTAAAGATGAAGATTTACCGTACACTAATTCTAATAAAATGCTTATAAAAAT
The DNA here is from genome assembly GCF_000469505.1 of Leptotrichia sp. oral taxon 215 str. W9775. Lineage (NCBI taxonomy): Bacteria > Fusobacteriati > Fusobacteriota > Fusobacteriia > Fusobacteriales > Leptotrichiaceae > Leptotrichia > Leptotrichia sp. oral taxon 215. The sequence goes on from NZ_KI272839.1 coordinate 23,707, forward strand.
GCATGGTGATTTTGAAAATAAAAATATAGTTTTGAAGCAAAGTGATTATGATAATTATGAAAAAAATTTTCAATTAATTTCAACTCTTGTAAAAGGTTTATTTACAACAAATACAGTACTATTTATAGGTTATTCATACAGTGATACAAATGTGCAACAAATTATGAATTGGATAAAAGAAATTTTGAAAGAGAAAACTAGAAAAGCATTTCTTGTTGAATTTACAAACGAAGATAGTAAAGAGGAAGAAAATGGTGAACAGATAAATAAAATTTCATTAAAACTTTTGAATGATAATAACGACGAAGTACTATATGAAAATAAAAAAGAAAGATTTAATAATAATTATGAGAAAACTCTAACTAAATTTTTATCGAATATTTATAATGAAAAAGAGAAAGTGAAGCAAGAAAAAATTTTTGAAATATATATAAATTTAAATTATTTAACAGAGCACAATTGGAAAAAACTTAATAAATATTCTGAAATTCGTATAGATGAAGATTGGAAAAGAATTTTATGTACAAGATTAGAGTTTAAAGATATAGAAAAATATGAAGAGATACTTTTTAAATCAAGGATAAAAAAAATTCTTCAGAGGATAAATAGAAATGAAAAAGAAATATTAATTCCTTTTTCTGAAAAAGGAATTACTCCTAAGAGAAAAGAACAAAAAAATATTTTAGAAGAAAAAATAGAAGTAGAAGAAAAATTTTTAAAAATAATTTGTGATTATGATTACAAAAATTTTCAGAATTTAGTAGAAGAATACAAAGAAAATAACAATATTAACAAATATGTAATTGTACATGGATATTTATTTTTTAAAAAAATAAATAAAGCAAAAGAAACAATAAAAAGTATGATAGAAGAAAAAGAAAATGTTAATAGTAAAAATGAAAAATTAGTTTGGGATAACTTTATATTGAGTATTATTGAATTTATGGAAATAACACATGCAGAAGAAAATTTAAATAAAACTTTTGAAAGTATAGAAGAAAGTTTGGAAGATAGGTATTTTGAATATTTTAAATATGAAACAGAACTTTTTAATGAAATATTTAAATATTCAACTTTAGAAGCTTTAAATAAGAAAATGAACAAATTATTTGATAAAGTAAGAAAAGGGAAAAGTACTTCATATGTAATGGGAATACCTCCGTCATACAAAGCTATAATTTTGTCAAGAGATTTATTTTATTTTTGTTCTTTAAATGGAATATTTGGAAATTCATTTTCTGATTATTCAGAATTTATGAAAAAGTACATTGAAATTTTACTTATGTCGTATACTAATAAGAATATTGAGGTCAAAAATCAGATGTTTAAAAACAGAAACCTTATAGAAGAATTTGAATATTTTGATTTTTTTATGATGTTAGAATTAAGTTACAGTGATTTGAAAAAATTATTTAATGAATATGAGATAAAAGATTTAAAATGTGAAAAAGAAATTTTCGATAAATTAATTGTATTACTCAAAAATATACTTGATTGGATAATAGAGAATGACAACGAATTTATGGAAAAAATAGATACTTTAGAAAGTATTTTACTAATAATCTCAAAATTAGATTTAATAGAAACTCAGTTTGAAAAATTAGTTGATATAATATTAAACGATAAAAATAGCAATGTCTTTTTTGAAAATAATTATGCTTTGGAGGTAGCAGATAACTTTAGAGTTATAATTTGTAAAAATTTTAAAAATTTAAACAAAGAGTTTTTTGATAAGATATTGGAAAAGATTTTTTCAATTAATAGGAAAAGAATAGATGAAAATTTATTGCATCACATTACATACTATTTTAATAAAAAAGAAATGCCAAAAATTTCAAAAAATGATAAAATAAAAAACTTTATTAATAAAAATAATTTAAAAATAAAAGGTTATTTTTTAAGAATAATAGATGAAACATATTTTGAAGAGTTAAAAAATGAAATACTAAAAGAAATAAAAGAGACATTAGATATAGAAAGTTATAGCTTTTTATTGAATCAAAAATTTATTGACTTTATTCCGGAAACAGAAGATAAAATACTGGAAGAATTAGATGAGATATTCCAGAAAAAAGATGATAATAAAGACTTAAAAATGGATACTTTAGTAAATTTGATATCTAAGCAGGAAAACATTTTAGATTTTTTATTAGTATCAGGTTTAAATAATAGATTACCGATTTCTTTTATAGAAAAATTAAAAAAATATAAAAACAAGGAATTTTTTAAATCATTGGAACAATATAAATCAGAGATATTATGGAAATACATATTGGATCAAGAAAATTTTGATTATTCTGAATTTACGGAAAATGAATTAGAAAAATTTTCAAAAATAGAAATAAAAAAACTTTTAGAAAAAAATAATGAAAAATTAATAAAATTAGTGAGAGAATATATTTTTTCTAAAATTAAGAAGAAAGATAATATTTCAAATAATAATATTGTAGAAGCCTATTTTGAGTGGGAGAGTGAAAAAAATGAAACTACAGAATAAAGATTCTGTAATGAATTTAGGAGATACAAGTTTTAGAAGAAAAAATTTGTTAGATGATTATAAAGTGATGTTACAGGGAATTACAGAACAATTGGAAGAATGGAATACAAATAATAGTTCACAAATGAATTTTTATCAATATGTTGCAAAAAGTGGACTAATAAATGATACTTTTTATAGTGATTATTATTCTTTTATATCTGATAAATTTAAAGAAAGTATTTTTGAAAAATATAAAGAAAAAAAAGAAGTTGAAAATTATGAAAGTTTGATGGAATATTTTGTTTTAGAACAGAAAAAAAGAGGAAGAACTTATACAAATGCACTTGTAAAAATAGGACTTATAGATGAAAAAAGAAAAATAACAGCAGTTGGAGAAGCGTTGTTAGATGGAGATACAAAACAGGATGACATTGAAAAATTGTTTAATCTATCAGCAGACAATATTATTTTTTTAAGACAATTATTGAAATTAAGAGTTTATGAATCTGAAGGAGAAAATTATATTTATCCATTTAGAATGGGGGTATATTTGCTTAACAAATTTGATGATATCCCTCAAAAAGAATTTTGTACGATTTTATCTTTAATCAGAGCTGGTAAAACAGATGAAGAATATAGAGAAATATTAGATAAATATAAATTAGTAAAAAATAAAAATATGAGTTTTGGTGAATATGTTGCAAGATATATACAAGAAGAAACTTTAGAAATAAAATTTGAAGAAAAGAATAGAATTTCAAAAGAAAAATTTGAAAAGTATTTTTTAAATAGAAAAAGCAAAGATAAAATAGAAGATTATTTTGAATTTTATGAAATATCTTTAGATTTTTTTGAAAATAGGAATTTGGAAACATATAAAAAATTAGAAAAAATAAGTAAAAAAGGGAGTATAAAAAAAGCCTTTGGTTATAATAAAGTTCCATTTAAATTTTGTAAGACGTTAAAAGAATTTTTTGAAGAGAATAAAAAAACAATATTTAACACTGAAAATATTGAAGAGTTTAACAAGTTATTTTATGAATTATTTCGGAATTCTAAAAACTATGATTTAATTTTTGAATATAATGACATGACAATTAGAACTTTTAATCTTTCAGGGATAATAAGTTTTGAAAATGGGTTGGTAAATTTATCGTATAAATGGCTAAGTAAACATATTTTTTCAGAAATTATGGATATGCAGCTATGTAGCCAAATGAATGATGAAAAAAAAGAAATATTTCATAAAAATTTTTCATTAGTAGAAATCTTTAATTTATCAAATGAAAGAATTGTAAACTTTGAAAAAAAATTGAGAAGAGAAAATAATATTCCAGAAGAAATATCAGTTTTTGAATATTTTTCTGAAAAAATAGATAAGGATTTTGAGAAAAAATTAGAAGAAAGATTTTCAAATAGTAAAGTTTGCAATATACTTGCTTTATTTAAAAATAGAGAAAATGATGAAAAGATTTCAAAAGAAGTTACAGATAATGCGAAAATTCCTACAATTTTTGAATATATACTGGCAATAGCCTGGCATAGGATTTCTAATAAAGAATTTAATTTGAAGAAAAGTTTGAAATTATCTCTTGATGGAGATGGATTTCCACTTTCACATGCTCCAGGTGGTGATGGCGATATAATTGCAGAATATTCAGACTTTGATGTTATGTTAGAAGCAACATTAATGGACAAAAATACTCAAAAAAGAGGAGAACTTGAGCCTGTAATACGCCATACAACGAATTTGACAATAAAAAATATGGAAGAAAATAAGAAAACATACACTTTTTTTGTTGCAAACGAATTAGATGCAAATGTGATTAATATTTTTAGAGCAACTTCACAAATTCAACTTCAATCAACACAAGACAGAGAAAAATATACAAATGGGATAAAAATTTATTCTTTAACAATAGATAAGATAATTTATTTACTCGAAAATAATATAAATTATAAATGTTTTCTAAATAAAGTTTTTGAAAATTATAGCAAAGTAGAATTTATATGCAATAACTGGTACGAAGAAATATGGAATAACTCTATAGAAGGTGAAAATATTGGAAAAGTTTAAAATATACAATAGGAGATATCTAGGAAGTAAATATAAATTATTGGAATTTATTGAAAAAATAGTACAGGAGCATACAAAAAAATGTAAAATATTTTTAGATTTGTTTGCAGGAACAGGAGTTGTGGCAGATTACTTTAACAAAAAATATGATGTTGTGCTAAATGATTTGTTGAGATGTAATTACATTTCATATGAATGCTTTTTTTCAGATTTGGAGTATAGTGAGAAAAAAGTAACAGATATAATAGAAAAATATAATAAAAAAAATGTAAAAAAGGAAAATTATTACTCTAAAAATTTTAAAAATACATATTTAAATGAAAAAAATCTAAAAAAAGTTGGATTCGTAAGAGATGATATTGATAATTTGTTTGAGAAAAAATTAATAAATAAACGAGAGAGAGCAATATTAATAACATCTCTAGTTTATGCTGTTGATAAGATAGCAAATACAGTAGGACACTATGATGCTTATAGAAAAAATGGAGATTTAGAAAAAGAATTAATTTTGAAATTACCTCAAATTGAAAATGAAAATAATAAAAATAACAAAATTTTTTGTATGGATGCAAATGAGTTAGTAAAAAAAATTAAAGCAGATATTGTATACATTGATCCACCATATAATTCAAGGCAATATAGTGATGCCTATCATTTTTTAGAAAATATAGCAACAAATAATAAACCTGAGGTTTTTGGAGTTGCAAAAAAAATGGATAGAACTCATATAAAAAGTAAATATTGTTTATCAAATGCTAAAGAAACATTAGAAGAGCTGGTTGAAAATATTGAGGCAAAATATATTCTTTTTTCATATAATAATACTCAGCAAAAAGCTAATTCCCGTTCAAATGGAAGAATTAGTGATGATGAAATTTTAGAGATATTAAAATCTAAAGGAGAAGTGGTTGTATTTGAAAAAGATTTTAATCCGTTTACAGTAGGAAAGACAAATATTGAAAATCATAGTGAAAGAATCTTTTTTTGTAAGGTAAAAAAAGCTAAAAAAAACATTATAAATAACCTAACAGAAGAAAACATAGTAGCAGAAGAAAATCAACTTTTTATAATAGAAAATACAAAGAAAAATATAGTTCAGTCACCACTTAATTATACAGGCGGAAAATTCAGATTATTGAAACAGATTTTTGAAAAAATACCGAAAGATATTGATATTTTTTATGATATTTTTTGTGGCGGTTTTAATGTGGGAGCAAATTTTAATGCAAAGAAAATAATTGGGATTGATAAAAATAAGGAATTAATAAAATTACTTAAGTTTTTGAAAAAACAGAATTACGAAAAGTTGGAAAAAAAAATTGAAGAAAAAATAGAGTATTATGACTTAAGTAATTCCTTTAAAAATGGCTATGAATATTATGGGTGTAATTCTTATGATGGTTTAGGAAAATACAATAAAGAAAAATTTTTGAGATTAAGAGAAGATTATAATAGTCAAAAAAAGGAAATATTATTTTTATTGTTAATATTTTATTCTTTTAATAATCAAATCAGATTTAATAAAAGAAATGAATTTAATTTACCAGTAGGAAAAAGAGATTTTAATTCTAAATTACGAAAAAAATTGAAAAATTTTATTTATAATCTTCAATTAGTTGAAACTGAATTTGAAAGTATAGATTTTCGTGATATAGATTTAAAAAAAATTAATCAAAAAAATACTTTCTTTTATCTTGATCCACCTTATTTATTAGGACAAGCAAGTTATAATGAAAATAATTTGTGGACTGAAAACGATGAGAAAGACTTGCTAAGATTTTTAGAACGATGTAATAGAAAGAAAATTAAATTTGCTCTTTCAAATGTCATGGAACATAAAGGAAATGAGAATAGAATTTTAAAGGACTGGAGTTCAAAAAATAATTTTTTTGTAAACTATCTTGATTTTAATTATTACAATTCAAATTATCAGATAAAAAGGAAAAATACTGTTACAAAAGAAGTTTTAATTACAAATTTTAATATTCAATTTGAAAAATAGAAAGGAAGTCATTAAAATGAAAAAGAAATTATTAATTTTATTGTTAATCTTAGGTACTATGAGTATTTTGGAAGGGAAGGCAAATAATAAGAAAGATTGTTATATTCCAAAAGGAGAGCTGGGATGTGTAACGGATATGTCCACACCGGAGGGAATGAAAAAAGCTATGGAAATTGGAACAAGAAAGGATGAAGTATATAAAGCGGCACAGGTATATTTTAATAAAGGACGTTTTGGTAATGAACAAGTAGGATTTATAGCTTATCCAAAAGGAAACTGGGCTCTTTTTTATGATCCTGATGCTTCACTTTCAGCATTTCAGATAGCAAATGGGACGGATATTTATACACTGGATGCCATCAGGATAGCAACTAAACAGGGAAAGACAGATTCACAGATTGCAACGGAAATTATTAATAACTTATATATTGGATATAAAGGGGCAGGACATCCTGAATCAGGTCTTGTAAGGAAAAGCGTTGTAATAAATGGATACAAAGGGGAACAGCTTACAGTTAAAAATATTTCAGGGCTCTCTCTTATATCAAACGTAATAGTTACAGGAAATAAAATATATTTTATTTCTGTTGAAGGGGTTCCTTCACATGTTGGAGAAATGATGAAATGGGTAACTAATTCATGGAATCCTTATAAATAAGAAAAATATATTTTATTTATCGTAGGATATAAAAAATATATAAAAAATATAACTCTATTTTACGGTAAATATGACAAAATCCTTGACATAAGGGCTTAAATATTATAAAATAGACAAGTTATAACTCATAAACTAAGTGCAGAAGAATATGTAACGTCGTTACATATTTTTTAGAGTGAATTTAGAGTAAGCCGTTATATCTGAAATAGATATGCAGTGTGTCTGAATTCAGGACACAGGCTGAAGCAAATGAGCTTTTTAAAAGTTTTAGTTTATAAAAATAACACAGAAAATCATAATACGAAAAATTGGAAGGAGGAAATATGCCTACTATTAATCAGCTAGTAAGATTTGGTAGAAGCACATCTGAAAAAAAGAAAAAATCACCTGCATTGAAAGGTAACCCACAAAAAAGAGGAGTATGTGTAAGAGTATATACTACTACACCTAAGAAACCAAACTCAGCCTTAAGAAAGGTGGCAAGGGTTAAACTGGTAAACGGAATTGAAGTTACAGCTTACATTCCTGGAATTGGGCACAACTTACAAGAACACAGTATCGTTCTTATAAGAGGAGGAAGAACAAAAGATTTGCCTGGGGTTAGATATAAAATAATCAGAGGAGCTCTGGATACAGCTGGAGTTGTTAACAGAAAACAAGGTAGATCAAGATACGGAACTAAAAAACCTGCGGCAGCAAGTGCAAACTAAAATTTTTAAAAAGTAAGGAGGACAAATAGTGTCAAGAAGAAGAAAAGCAGAGAAAAGAGATGTTTTACCTGATTCTCAATATAATGATAAAGTAGTAACTAAATTCATAAACGGATTAATGATAGACGGAAAGAAATCAATAGCTGAAAATATTTTCTATACAGCATTGGATCAAATTAAGGAAGAAACTCAAGAAGAAGGAATTGAAGTTTTCAGAAGAGCAATGGAAAATGTAAGACCTCAGCTTGAAGTTAGATCAAGAAGAATCGGAGGGGCTACTTACCAAGTACCGGTTGAAGTAAGAAAAGAAAGACAACAGGCATTGGCTATAAGATGGCTTGTAAGATATACAAGAGAAAGAAAAGAATACGGAATGATAAACAAGTTGAAAAAAGAACTGATTGCTGCGGCAAACAACGAAGGTGGATCAGTTAAGAAGAAAGACGATACATATAAAATGGCAGAAGCTAACAGAGCGTTTGCACATTACAAATGGTAATTTATTAGCGTTGACAGTAAGTTTTTGAGTTAAGAAGGAGGAAAAAAAAGAATGTCAAGAAAAGTTGCTTTGAAAGATACTAGAAACATCGGTATCATGGCACATATAGATGCTGGAAAAACAACAACTACTGAAAGAATATTATTCTATACAGGAGTAAATCACAAAATCGGAGAGGTTCACGAAGGAGCCGCTACGATGGATTACATGGAACAGGAACAGGAAAGAGGAATTACTATTACATCTGCGGCTACAACTGCATTTTGGAATGGTAACAGAATAAATATAATAGATACACCAGGGCACGTTGACTTCACAGTTGAAGTTGAAAGATCGTTAAGAGTACTGGATGGAGCGGTTGCTGTATTCTCGGCAGTTGACGGAGTTCAGCCTCAATCAGAAACAGTTTGGAGACAGGCTGATAAATATGAAGTACCAAGAATGGCATTTTTAAATAAAATGGACAGAGTCGGAGCAGACTTTAATATGTGTGTAAACGATATTAAAGAAAAATTGGGAGGGAACGGAGTTCCTATACAATTACCTATAGGTGCTGAAGATTCATTTGAAGGTATTATAGACTTGATAACAATGAAAGAGTATCTGTTTAAAGATGAAACAATGGGAGCAGCTTATGATATATCAGATGTAAGAGCTGAACTTCTTGAAGAAGCTCAAGCTGCAAGAGAACATATGCTTGAATCTGTTGTTGAAACTGATGACGAATTAATGGAAAAATACTTCGGTGGAGAAGAAATCACTGAAGAAGAAATAAAGAAAGCTATAAGAATTGCTACAATAAGTGGAGTAATAGTACCTGTGTTATGTGGTACAGCGTTTAAAAATAAAGGGATTCAACCTCTGCTTGATGCAGTTGTTGCATACATGCCTTCACCTTTAGATGTAGGTTCAGTAAAAGGGATAGATCCTAAAACTGAAGCACCAATGGAAAGACAGCCTTCAGATGAAGAAGCATTCTCAGCATTGGCTTTCAAAATCTTAACAGATCCATTTGTAGGAAGATTATCATTCTTCAGAGTTTACTCAGGAGTTTTAAACAAAGGTTCATATGTATTAAACTCTACAAAAGGTAAAAAAGAAAGAATGGGAAGATTACTTCAGATGCATGCTAACAAAAGAGAAGAACTTGATGTAGTTTATTCAGGAGATATCGCGGCAGCGGTAGGATTGAAAGAAACAACTACTGGAGATACTCTTTGTGATGAAAATAAACCAATAATACTTGAAAAAATGGAATTCCCTGATACAGTTATTCAAATAGCTGTTGAACCAAAAACAAAAGCGGATCAGGAAAAAATGGGAACGGCATTAGCGAAACTTGCTGAAGAAGATCCAACATTTAAAGTAACTTCTAACCAGGAAACTGGACAAACTTTGATTTCAGGAATGGGAGAATTACACCTGGAAATCATAGTAGACAGAATGAAGAGAGAATTTAAAGTTGAAGCTAACGTAGGTAAACCTCAGGTTGCATACAGAGAAACAATCAATGGTGCAGCAGATGTTGAAGAAAAATATGCAAAACAATCTGGAGGTAGAGGACAATACGGACACGTTAAGATTAAAGTTGAAGCAAATCCTGATAAAGGATATGAATTTATCAACCAAATTACAGGAGGGGCAATTCCTAGAGAATATATACCTGCTGTAGATAAAGGAATTCAGGAAGCATTAGAAGCCGGAGTTGTTGCAGGATATCCTGTACAGGATGTAAAAGTAACACTTTATGACGGATCTTACCACGAAGTCGATTCATCAGAAATGGCGTTTAAAATAGCTGGATCAATGGCAATTAAAAAAGCCATGAGAGCAGCAAATCCAATATTGCTTGAACCAATCTTCAAAGTAGAAGTAACTACACCTGAAGAATACATGGGAGATGTTATTGGAGATTTGAACTCAAGAAGAGGACAAGTTTCAGGAATGACAGAAAGAAACAATGCGAAAATAATAAATGCTCAAGTACCTTTAGCACAAATGTTCGGTTATGCAACTGACTTGAGATCAAAAACTCAAGGAAGAGCATCATATTCAATGGAATTTGAAAAATATGTACAAGTTCCAAATAATATAGCTCAACAAGTAATAGCTGAAAGACAAGGTAAATAATAATTTAAAATTTCGAAGACAGACAAATATATAATTATGGAGGAAAAAAGAAATGGCAAAAGCTAAATTTGAGAGAAGTAAACC